>JBMDXL010000196.1:0-5005 GCA_048594465.1 Microlunatus sp.
CCTCGCCGGACAGCCCGGTCTCCTCGACCAGCTCCCGCAGCGCTGCCGCTCGAGCACTCTCGTCGCGCTCGACCCCACCGCCGGGGAGAACGGCATACCGCCGTCCCTGCTTCGTGCGTCTGATGGCGAACAGCCGATCACCCCGCAGCGAGACAACCACTGCCCGGTTCTCGGCGGTTCTCATGGCACCAATGTGCCAGTCGCCAGCGGGCGGGACGACATCTGATCAACGTCATCAGCCGATCAGCAGGCCGAAGTCAGCCAGTTCCGATGCTGGTGGATGCCGGGAACACGAGGAAGCTGTCGTCTCCCAGAGGCGCGAGCTCCAGGTAGCTGAGCAGATCGTCGTCGATGAAGAGCATCAGCAAGGCACCGGGCGCGTCGGCTTCGAGGACGATCCGCCCGCCGACGGACGCCGGGGTGTGATCGCGGGCGTCGGTGAGCTCGATCGAGGGGCAGGTGCCGCACCCACAGGTGTGACCGGCCAGGGTGTCGGGCACTCGGGCCAACCATCGGGCGCGGTCGTCAGCGGTCACCGATGACTCTGGGTCGATCACGGTCCCTCGTTCGAGCAGCGCCGTCAACGTCTCCCGCTCCCTCTGGGTCAGCGGCCTGGTCTGGTGTCCGGAAGTCGAGGTCGACACGGGATCCATCTTCTGCTGTTGCTGCGTGCGAACACCGCACGTCGCCATCCGAGGCTGAGGATTCGAGCGCGGTCACACGCGCTCACGGGCCCTGGGGATGCCGTCCTGACGGCGGTCGTCCCGGTCTCGAGGGACGGGCCCAGCGCCGACTGGCACAATCAGATCGTCTCGGTGCCTGGATGCACCTGACTCGACGGTGAGTGAGGTACCTGCATGTCGCTGCCCTCGGTTCCACACCATCCGGTCGTCTGAGGTGGTACCCATCAGCGGACTCGACACGGTCCTCCGCGGGTCCGGTTTCACCGGTGTCGTGGTGATCCGCCACGCCGGCACGGTCGTTGTCAGCGAGGCCTTCGGCTACGCGACGCCGCGCTGGCAGGTACCGAACACCGTCGACACTCGTTTTGACACGGCATCGATCACCAAGCTGTTCACGAGCGTCGCGGTCCTTCAGCAGGTCGGTGCGGGCCGCCTCGACCTGGACGCCTCGATCCACCGCTACGTCGACCTGTCCGGAACGACGATCTCCCCTGCCGTCACTCTCCGGCATCTCCTCACCCACACCAGCGGGATCGCCGATGACGCCGATGAAGAAGCGGGCGAGATCTATGCCGACCTGTTCGTCGACCGACCGTGCTACGCGATCACCGAGACCATCGACTTCCTGCCGCAGTTCGCGCACAAGCCGGCGTTGGCCGAGCCCGGGGTCCGGGCCAGGTACTGCAACGTGGGCTACGTGCTGGCCGGGCTGGCGCTCGAACAGGTCGTCGGAGAGTCCTACCGGACCTACGTGAGCAAAGAGGTCTTCGAACGGGCGGGCATGTCAAGCGCCGGCTTCTTCGACCGTCGAGACCCGACGCCCGCCGTGGCCGAGGGCTGGGACCTGGTGGACGGGGCCTGGCGAGCAAACATCTTCAGCTACCCGCCGATCGGCTCTCCTGACGGCGGGGCCCACGCGTCAGCTCAGGACCTGTTCGCTTTCCTCGACGCTGTGCGGGGCGGACAGCTGCTGACGCCCGAGCTGACGGAGCTGTTCTTGACCCCGCAGGTCGCGCGTGACGAGGAGGTGCGCTTCGGCTTCGGTCTGGAGTTCCGGCGATCGACCTTCTACAAGGAAGGGAGCAACGCCGGGGTCAGCGCCTTGCTCACCCGGTACGGCAACGCTGACGTCGATGCGGTCGTGCTCGCCAACACGGCCGACGCAGCCTGGCCGGTCATGGCAGAACTGAACCGACGTTTCGAGTCCTAGCGCTCAGAGCCATCGCTCTCCTCGAGTTCCACGTTGACGACCAGGAGCGGTGACGTGCTCGATGTCTCGAACGAACGTCAGGTCGTCCGGCGGTCGTCCACGACCCCGTGGGCAGGTGCAGACCACGAAGTCAGTGCCGTCGTACACGTAGCGTGACGACGGTGACGGATCTGCGTGAGGTGTCGGAGGTGCTCGGCCGCGAGCTCTCCTGGCGGCGGCGGCTCGCCGGCGGCGAACAAGGCGGCGCCGGTCTCGTCTGCGACGCGACCGGACGCCTCTTCGTACTCAAGCGACAACCCGACCCGGCGAGAGCGGCGCGCGTGCTCAACGCCGTCCCGGTCGTTCAGTACGCCACCGGCCACGGCTGGCCTGCCGCCCGTTGGCTCTGCGCTGGGCAGCTCGCGGACGGCACAGCTGTCGTGCTGCAGGAGCACGTGACGGGCCGAGCCGTGACCGAGCTGGACGTGACGACCATGGCGGCGGTCCTGGCCGCCAACGACCGCCAGGTGGGGCTTGCGCAGACTGACGCCTTCGACGACTCCACCCAGCTGGCCGCTGTCACGAGCAGCCACCCGTGGAGATCAGCTGTTGCCCGGCGAAGCACCGCAGGCGCGGCCCTGGTCAGCCACGGTGACGCGGTGATGGCCGCCGTGGGACGGCCGGAGCTGCCGACCGACGACGTCGTGCACGGCGACTACAGCAGCTCGAACCTCCTGGCCACCGACGGCGGCATCATCTTCGTCGACTGCGAGACCGTCGGGCGCGGCACCCGGGTGCGGGATCTGGCCGATCTCTACCGGCAGTGCTTCATCTACCCGGGTACGCCAGCAGCCGCCGTCGACCTCCTCCGGGGCCACGCGACCCGGCTCGCAGGACCGCGCGTCTTCACCGCCTGCGTCGTCGGAGTCACCTACAACAACCTGGCCTGGTGGGCGGAGAACAAGTCCCGGACCGACTTCGACGTCGCCTGCGGACGGGCACAGCTGCTGCTCGAGGCGTGTACGGACTGATGTCGTCGACCGCCTCTGCCGACGGCTGATGATGCCACCCCACCTGGGAGTCGTTCATGGGGTACACAGGGCACATGCCGCTGATCGACCACGTGCTCGCCGGCGAGACGACCAGCGCCCGGTACCACGAGCTCCTCGCAAGGGCGACCGCGGCGCAGCGGTCGGAGCTGCTGGAGCTGGCGCAGCATCCAGACCCCCGGGTGCGTGGGGACCTGGTCAGCACGCTGCCGTTCCTCGACGACCCACCCGAGCCCGCGTATGTCGCAACAGCCGTTCGCCTGACCGAGGACCCCGATCCCACGGTCAGAGATCATGCTTGCTTCGTGCTGGCTCAGCAGTGGCGTGATGTCGATACCCCACCGCTGCGCGAGGCTCTGGCCGCTCGGCTGGACGATCTCCACCGTGACACCCGGTGCGAGGCCCTGGTCGGTCTCGCGTTCCGTCACGACGACAGGGCACGGCCACGGGTTCGTGCCGCCCTGTCGCGTCCATCCGGTGACGTCAGCCGACTGGAGCTGATCGCGGCCGGCGCCCTCGGCGATCCGGAGCTGCATCACCTCGTGTTGCGCCACCTCGACGGCTGGGACGACGACGCGACCTGGGTCGATGCCGTGCGACGCCTCACCGATCCCCGGGGTCCCGGGGTGGACCTCTTCCACGGAGTCGCGGAGCTCTACGCAGCCAGAGCTCACGGGCACCCGGACCCCGCTGCCAGTCTGTCGGCGTGGCATCTGATGTCGGAGATGCTCGACATCGCCCCAGACCGCGCTCCGGCCTTCTTCACGGCGACAGCCGCGCGACTGAGCGGCGACCCGGCCGCACTCCACCAGCTGAGCACCGGCTCCGCGCTGGCCACCATGCTGGATCTCGTCGAGGGCTAGCTCGTGGTGCTGGACGGGTCGGACTCGAGGCCAGTGTCAACCGATCCCGTGCAGCACCGAGGGGACGGTCCGGGCGCGTCATCTTCACGAGGCGCGGTCGAGCCAGCGCACGATGCTGTCGATGTCGAACGGCTCCGTCGAGTCCACCCGCAGTGCGGGCCCTGCTCCCAGCGGCGCCATCAGCGGAGCCGACCGACGGATGCGCTCCAGCGTGTCGCGATCTGCGCCGCGATGCGCGTTCGAGCGGGCGCCCCTCGACCCATCAGATCCCGGTCAGCCTGGCCGCCGCCGGCTCTCGGTCGAGGTGCCGGAGCGCGAGCAGGGCTGCCCCGCCCAGAGGACTCAGGACGGGCTCGGCCACCCGGCAGCAGTCACCCGCCCGAGCGGCCAGATCACGAGAGATCCGGGCGGTCATGGGCGGGCTGGTGACCATCGAGCCGATCAAGGCGACCGGAACCGGCCGGGCATCGACGTGAGCGGCCAGAAGGCGAACCCCGAGCGAGGCCTTGGCTGCGAGCCGGCGGCAGGCGGCGTCAGCCAAGGGCGAGCTGTCGGCGGCGGCCGTGATCAGTGGCGCCAGCCGGCCGAAGTCCTTGGCCACGACTCTGGGATCGCGATCGTGTCTCGCGACGACCCTGGCCCGCAGCCCCTGGCGGTCGGCGACCTCCCACTCGCTCAGGACCGCCGCCACGAGATCCTCGTCGTCACCGGTGTCGTCGCCGACGAGCAACCGCTGGACCAGATCGAACGCCAGATGCCGCGCTCCCCCGACGTAGTGGTGGTAGTCCCAGTCACGGAACCGGGCGCCGCTCTCGTTCACCGCCAGCAGCAGGGATCCGGTGCCGCCGACGACCACGATGCCCGGGCCACCGGCGAAGGCGCCGGCGTGAGCGACCACGGCGTCGTTCAGGTGCTCACGAGGGCACGTCAATCCGGGCAGGTCGGTGAAGTCGTCGGTCCATCCGGTGTCCTCCGAATCCAAGCCGGCCAGTCCGGCCACCAGGTAGCGGGCGTCTGCCGGGTCCAGGTCAGCGGCCGAGATCACGCGGTCGACCGCGTCCCGCACGAAGCCCGCCGCTTCGTCGCGGTGGGTGGCGTGGGAACCGTCGCCTGTGACCCGGGCCAGGAGGACCCCCTCCAGGTCGATGCAGGCAGCGCGGGTGTGGCTGCCGCCGGCATCGACGGCGATCACGTACGAGCGACCGGCCACAGGCGAGGATC
>JBMDXL010000197.1:0-10351 GCA_048594465.1 Microlunatus sp.
ACAGGTTGCGCGGCCGGTCGTAGAGGCTCAGGGGCGTGTCGCACTGCTGCAGCACGCCGTCCTTCATCACCGCGACCCGGTCACCCATGGTCATGGCCTCGATCTGGTCGTGCGTCACGTAGACAGTGGTGACCCCGAGGCGGGTCTGCAGGGCCGCGATCTGCGTACGGGTGGACACCCGCAGCTTGGCGTCCAGGTTGGACAGCGGCTCGTCCATCAGGAAGACCTGCGGCTGGCGGACGATCGCGCGACCCATGGCCACGCGTTGGCGCTGACCACCGGAGAGGGCCTTGGGCTTGCGGTTGAGGAAGTCCTCCAGGCCCAGCAGGTGGGCCGCTTCCTGCACGCGCTGCTGCCGCTCGGTCTTCGGGACGCCGGCCATCTTCAGGGCGAAGCCCATGTTGTCGCCGACGGTCATGTGCGGGTAGAGCGCGTAGTTCTGGAACACCATGGCGATGTCCCGGTCCTTGGGCGGCAGGTCGGTGACATCGCGGTCACCGCTGTGGATGCTGCCGGCGTTGATCTCCTCCAGGCCCGCGAGCATGCGGAGCGAGGTGGACTTGCCGCACCCCGACGGTCCGACGAGGACCATGAACTCGCCGTCGCCGATCTCGAGATTCAGCTTGTCGACGGAGGGGTGATCAGCCCCCGGGTAGACGCGAGTCGCGTCCTTGAAACTGACTGTGGCCACGCCACACTTCCTTTCCACGGGCAGGTACGTGCCCGACGATCCGTAGTGGAAATAACGAGTCAAGAATCTCATGCGGCCCGTGGGCGCTCAAGATCTCGCTCGTGTGAGGCTGGTCATCCCCGTGCGGCCGGCGGGCCGGGCGGAGACGTGCTAGCTGCTCCGTCCCGACCGGGTCAGCGCAGCTGGGTCAGCAGCTGGTTGTTGTCCAGCTCGAACTGGTCCACCACGGCCGTGACCTCCAGGCCGGTCAGCGTGGTGCCCGCACCGATGTTGGTCAGGAAGGCGGTGTCGGCGGCGTCGCGACCGGTCGCCACCCGCAGCAGGCTCTGCCGGGGTGCCAGCTGGGTGGCGTCGACCACCCACCACTGGCCGTCCACCAGCGCCTCGGCCACGGCGTGGAACTCCATCGGGCTCAGTCCCGGGGCGTAGACGGCCGCCAGCCGGGCCGGCACGTTCAGCGAGCGGAGCAGGGCCACCGACAGGTGCGCGAAGTCCCGGCAGACGCCCTGCCGGCCGAGCAGCGTACGGACCGCGCCGTCGGTGGGCAGGCTGGAGCCGGAGACGTAGGTGAGCTGGCGGTTCACCCAGTCGATGACGGCGTTGAGCAGGTTCAGTCCGGTCAGCCCCGAGAACTCGCTGGCCGCCGTGGGGGCGAGGGAGTCGGACTCGCAGTAGCGGCTGGGGCGCAGGTAGACGATCTCGTCGGTGTCGTTCACCAGCGGCTGGTCGGCCACCCCGTCGACGACCGCCCGGTAGCGCATCGAGGCCTCGGACCCGTTGGCGTGGACCGCGTGCAGTCGGGTGCCGTGCGCGTCGATGATCTCGGTCGGTTCCAGCGTCTCGCCGTCGACGGTGATCTCCAGGCTCTCCGAGGAGATCGGGGCCCCCTGCGCGACGGCGACGCTGTAGATGAGGCGGACGGGTCCGGTGAGGGCGAGATCGATCGAGGCGGAGACGGTGCGCTGCATGGTCGCCATGGTTCCAGAAACGCGTGACCGTACGGTTACCGTGCGATCACGTGGACACCTCGGCGCGCGCCCGGCGGGTCAGCACTCCACGATGTTGACGGCCAGCCCGCCGCGGGAGGTCTCCTTGTACTTGATCTTCATGTCGGCGCCGGTCTCCATCATGGTCTTGATCACCTTGTCCAGGCTGACCGTGTGCCGTCCGTCGCCGTGAAGGGCCAGCCGGGCGGCGGTGATGGCCTTGACCGACGCGATGGCGTTGCGTTCGATGCAAGGGATCTGGACCAACCCACCGACCGGGTCGCAGGTCAGACCCAGGTGGTGCTCCATGCCGATCTCGGCCGCGTTCTCGACCTGTTCGGGTGAGCCGCCGATCACCTCCGCCAGGGCCCCCGCGGCCATCGAGCAGGCACTGCCGACCTCGCCCTGGCAACCGACCTCGGCCCCGGAGATGGATGCCGTCTGCTGGTAGATCGAGCCGATCGCACCGGCCACCAGGAGGAACCGGACGATGGCGTCGTCGTCGACGCCGGCCACGAACCGTACGGCGTAGTGCAGCACCGCCGGGATGATGCCGGCGGCCCCGTTGGTCGGCGCGGTCACGACCCGGCCACCGGACGCGTTCTCCTCGTTCACCGCCAACGCCCACACCGTCACCCAGTCGACGGCCTGCATCGGGTCGGTCAGGTCCCGCACCTGCAGCGGGTCGACCTCGCCGGCCGCACTCAACCGGGCGTAGAGGGCGCTGGCGCGGCGGCGCACCTTGAGCCCGCCGGGCAGGATCCCGACCGAGCCGCAGCCGTTGCGGACGCACTCGGCCATCACCGCCCAGATCCGCAGCAGCCCGGCCCGCACCTCGGCCTCCGGACGGCGGACGCACTCGTTGGCCAGCATCACGTCGCTGATCCGGAGCCCGGTGGCCGCGCAGTGCGCCATCAGCTGGTCGCCGGTGCGGAAGTCGTACGGCACCGGGGTCGGGTCGGGCACCACCACCGGGTGCCCGTCGGCGTCGGCGGCCACGATGAAGCCGCCACCGATCGAGTAGTAGGTGGACGCGCGGAGCAGACCGCCGTCGACGTCGTACGCGGCGAAGGTCATGCCGTTGGGGTGGTAGGGCAGCCGGGCCCGGCGGTGCAGGATCACGTCGTTGTCGAGGTGGATCCCGATCTGGTGGGTGCCGTTCAACCGGATCCGGGCGCTCTCGGCGATCTCGGCGATCCGGAAGGGACCGAGCCGGGTGTCGATGGTCTCCGGGTCCTCGCCCTCCAGTCCCCAGAGCACGGCGCGGTCGCTGCCGTGGCCGTGGCCGGTGGCCCCCAGGGAGCCGAACAGCTCGGCCTTGACCCGAGTGGTCGCGGACAGCAGGTCGTCGGCGGCCAGCTGCTCGACGAACCGGCGGGCGGCCCGCATCGGTCCGACGGTGTGGGAGCTGGACGGGCCGATCCCGATGCTGAACAGGTCGAACACGCTGACGGCCACGGGACCTGTCTACTCCCCCGGGGGGCGCCGGCGCGCGGGCCGTCCCGGGCGGGCGCGGCGCGAGCGGGACCGGCACCGGGACCGGCACCGGGACCGGGACCGGGACATGAGCATGCCCTGCCGGCTCATACCCGGCAGGGCATCGGTGCTGCTGACGTCAGTCTCGTCGGGCGGCTGGGGACCAGCCTGCCGACACGCCGTGACGATCCGGCGACGCCACGGTGACGGTCGGATGCCGATCGACGGCTCAGTAGCGGCGGGTGACGATCTCCTTGCCCAGTGGCATCAGGGCCACCGGGATCAGCTTGAAGTTGGCCACCGCCATCGGGATGCCGATGATCGTGACGCAGAGGGCGATGCCAGTGGCGATGTGGGTCAGCGCGATCCACCAGCCGGCCACCAGGATCCAGATGACGTTGCCCAGCAGCGAGAACACCCCGGAGGTCGGCTTCTCGACCACATCGCGCCCGAACGGCCAGGCCGCGTAGTTGGCCAGGCGGAAGGAGGCGACACCCCACGGGATGGTCACGATCAGCAGGCAGCAGATCAGACCGGCCAGGGCGTAGGCCAGCCAGAGCCACAGACCGCTGAAGACGAACCAGATGATGTTGAGCAGGGTGCGCATGAGACCCATTGTCAGCGGGGTGGGAAGCGGGGCAACCGGGAGTTGCCCTGGTCGGAGCCGGACTCGCACCCCGGGACCAGGGGTCAGTCCAGCGTGTCGAGGAAGGCGCTCACCTCGGACAGGAAGACCGCCGGCTTCTCCACCGGCAGCCAGTGCCCGCAGTCCGGCACCTGCACCAGCCGGGCGTACGGCATGTGGGCGACGGCGGCCTGGGAGCCGGCGGGGTCGACGAGCGGATCCTCCCGTCCGTGCAGGACCAGGGTGGGGGCAGCGATCCGGTGCACCTCGGACAGCAGGTTGTTGCGCATCCACCGTGGACCGAGGGTGGCCTGGTTGTAGCGGCCGTAGCCGACGCCGGAGTCCGGCCGCCGGGCTTCCCGGGCGAACGCGGTCCGGAGCGTGGCGCCGAGCGTGGCCGGGTCGTGCACCATCCGGCGGAGGTAGCTGTCGGTGAACCGGCCGGCGAGGCGGCCCAGTCCGAAGAGCACCGGGTCGGGCAGCTGGGCGGCCAACCAGGCGATGAGCTGCGTCGGAGCGTTCCGGAGACGGGCGGTGAGCCCACCGGGAGCCGCGAGGACGAGACCGGCAACCATCTCCGGGTGCCGCAGAGCGACGCGAAGAGCGATGTCGCCGCCCATCGACAGGGCCACCACGACGAACCGATCCAGCCCGATGGACCGGGCGATGTCGGCGACCAGGTCGGCGAGCTGGTCGGGATCGCCGGTGACCGGGAGGCCCTCGGTGTCACCGAAGCCGGGCAGGTCGGGGGCGATCACCGTGCGATCCCGGGCCAGCGGACCGAACACCGAGGACCACGAGATGGCGGCGTTGTCGTAGCCGCCGCCGTGGATCAGCAGGACCGGCAGCCGGCCGGACCCTTGGTCCTCGACCGGTCCGCCCCGGAGCAGCCGGACCCGACCCGCCCCGTGGGCGAGCCAGGTCGCGGTCGCCCCCGGGGGCAGCCACCGGTCGGTCACGTCAGCGCCGGCCGACGTCACGGGCGAACCGGCTCACTCGGTGGTGGAGAAGGTGACGACCACCGCGCGGTTCTTCGGGTCGGTGCCCGGCTTCACCAGCGGCTTGGCGCTGCCGTAGCCGACCACCTCGGTGATGTTCTTGGCCGGGACGTCCAGCTCCTTGAGCAGGGCGGCGACCTCGGTGGCGCGCTGGGTGGACAGCGTCTTGGCGAAGTCGTTGTTCGCGCCGCTGGAGCCGGCGGTGTGGCCCTCGACGGTGATCTTGGTGCCGGCGTCGAGGTCGCCGATGCACTTCTTCAGCGCCTTCAGCGTGGCCTTCTTGTCGATCAGCGTCGGCTGGTCGGCCACGAACAGGGCGGGGGAGGGAAGGGTGCAGGTGCGCGTCTTCCCCTGGTCGGACGAGGCGAAGTCAGCGTTCGGGTCGGGGATCGGGATCGGGGAGATGGTGCCGGTGGCCGGCGTGGTGCCGGTGCCGTCGTAGAAGGTGACCTTCTTGGCGCCGGCGGCCTGGGCCAGACCGTCCCAGATCGCGCGCTGGTAGCCGATCTGGAGCTTGGACAGCTTGGTCTGCTGACCGGCGACCGGGGTGACCACGAAGATCACCTCGCGGCCCTTCAGGTCGGGCAGCGCGTCGGCCTTCTTCACGGCCTTGATCACCGATCCGGGCGACTCGTCGAAGGCGAGCTCGCGGAAGTCGACCGGCTCCTCGGTGTCCAGCAACGGGGAGAACACCCACACCGGGGTCTTGGCCGGGGAGTCGACGGCGTCCAGACCGGCCAGCACCGAACGGCCGTCGGTGGTCGCGGCGTCGGCGTTGATCTTGTCGGTGACGGTGGTGGCGCCGGCGGCGGGGTCCGCCGCGAGATCGATGTCGGCGGTCTTGGTGGTGCCGTCACCGCCGACGGTCACCCACTCCAGGCCGGAGCCCTTCTCGCCGAGGGTGGTCCAGGACGCGGCCACGGGCTGCGGCACGGCGACCTGTGCCTCGTTGCTGGAGACGGCGGTGCTGACCACCGTGCCCTGCACCTGAACGGGTGCGGCAGGGGTCTGCTCGGTGGTGGGTGTCGGCTGGTCGGCACCGCAAGCGGCGACCAGGGCCAGCGGGAGGGCCAGGAAGCAGGCGGCCAGATGGCGTGGGGTCCGGGTCATACATCAGGCTAGGCACGGGGCCTGTCCCGATCCCAAATCCTGGGCCTCGTTCGTGACCAAGGACTCAGGCCCCACCGGACCAGCGGGGGCATTGGTGCCGACCTGTGGGGGCGCTGGTCGGGTGGTGCGGAATAGCGCGGGTGCGAGCGCTGCTGCTCCAGACGTCACCCTGTCACCGATCTCGAGGAGTCCACCGCGATGCGCGCCGTCACCTACCCCGCCTACAGCACCGACCTGAGCACCCTGCGGGTGGAGGAGCTGCCCCGTCCCAAGGTCGCGCCGAGTGCGGTGCTGATCGAGGTGCGGGCCGCGTCGGTCAACCCGGTGGACTGGAAGGTGATGACCGGCGGTCTGGACGGGCTGATGGACGCGGTCTTCCCCGTCATCCCGGGCTGGGACGTCGCGGGCGTGGTCGTCGGGGTCGGCCCGGACACCCCGGAGTTCGCCGTCGGCGACGAGGTCATCGCGTACGCCCGCAAGGACGTCGTGGGGGCGGGCACCTTCGCCGAGCTGGTCGCCGTGGCCGCGTCGTCGGTCGCCCGCAAGCCCGCGTCGTTGACCTTCGAGCAGGCGGCCGGGCTACCGCTGGCCGGGGGCACCGCGCTCCGGACGCTGGATGCCCTCGAGGTGACCTCCGGTGACACCGTCCTGGTGCACGCGGCCGCCGGTGGGGTCGGCGGCTTCGCCGTGCAGATCGCCGTGGCCCGGGGCGCTCGGGTCATCGGAACCGCCTCCGAGTCCAACCACGCCTTCCTGCGCGACCTCGGCGCCGAGCCGGTCGCGTACGGCGACGGCGTGGTCGAGCGCATCCGCGCCCTGGCGCCCGACGGTGTGGACGCGGTGGCCGACTTCGTCGGTGGCCAGCTGGAGACCAGCCTGGCGGTTCTGGCCGACGGTGGCCGACTGGCCTCCGTCGCCGACCCGGGGGTGGCCGAGCACGGTGGTCGCTGGATCTGGGTGCGGCCCGACGGGGCCGAGTCCGCCCGGCTGGCCGCGTTGGCCGACGAAGGCGCGCTGACGGTCGAGGTGGCCCGGACCTTCGGGTTGGACGAGGTCGCCGAGGCGTTTGCGGAGAGCCAGACCGGGCACGTGCGCGGGAAGCTCGTCATCGTTCCGTGAACGTGAGCCCGGACGCCCGGGCGGGCGTCCGAGCCGGTCGCGCGGCTGTTGGGGATTCTTACCTACGGTCCCGTAGGTTTCGGCGCCGGAACGGCTAGGCTGGGGGCATCGTCACGGGCAATCGCGCACCTCTCACCGCGCTCCGTTGCCTCGTCCTGCGGCTGGGAAGTCGAGCGGGCCCTGGGGCCCTGATCGATCGGACCGCACGATGAGTGTCCTGACACCTCCCGCTCGGGTACGCAAGCCCAATCCGGTGACGCAGTCCTACACGACGCTGGCCCACACGGTCCGGGAGAGCGGTCTGCTCTCCCGGACGCGTTGGTTCTACGGCGCCCTGCTGGTCGCACTGGGTCTGGCTCTGGGTGGCGTGGTCACCGGGGTCATCCTGCTCGACGACTCCTGGTTGCAGCTGCTGATGGCTGCGGCGCTCGGGGTGCTGCTGACCCAGCTGGCTTTCGTCGGCCACGAGGCCTCGCACCGACAGGTGCTGTCGTCCGGACCGGCCAACGACCGGCTGGGGTGGTTCCTGGCTGTGGTGTGCGTGGGGATGAGCTACTCGTGGTGGATGACCAAGCACACGCGCCACCACGGGAACCCGAACAAGCTCGGCAAGGACCCCGACATCGAGATCGACACGTTCTCCTTCGAGCCCGAGAGCGCGGCGACGCGTCGGGGCTTGAAGGCCTGGTTCACCCGCCGGCAGGGACTCTTCTTCTTCCCGCTGCTCCTGCTCGAGGGCATCAACCTGCACCTCAAGTCGGTGCAGAGCCTGTGGGAGCCCGTGCCGTTGCCGGCCGTCGGCTCGAGCTGGGGGTGCTGGTGGCGCGGTTGGCGGTCTACCTGACCGCCGTCTTCTGGGTGCTGCCGCTCGGCATGGGCTTCGCCTTCGTCGGTCTCCAGCTGGCGGTCTTCGGTCTCTACATGGGCGCGTCCTTCGCGCCCAACCACATCGGCATGCCGATCGTCGGCCGCACGGAGAAGCTCGACTTCTTCACCAAGCAGGTCCGCACGTCCCGCAACGTCTCCGGGGGGTGGTGGGCCACCGTGCTGATGGGCGGCCTGAACTACCAGATCGAGCACCACCTGTTCCCGAGCATGCCCCGCCCGCACCTGGCCACCGCTCGCCGCCTGGTCCGGGAGCACTGCCGAAGCCACGACGTCAGCTACGCCGAGACCGACCTGCTCACTGCCTGGGGCATCGTCGTGGCCTACCTGAACCGCGTCGGCCTGTCGGCTAAGGACTCGTTCCGCTGTCCGATCGCGGGCGAGCTCCGCTGACGGCCGCGCCGGCTCCTCCGCACTCGATCGAAGACGTCGGCCGGCAAGCCGGGTGGAGCTGACGGTCGGACTCGAACCGACAACCGCCTGTTTACAAGACAGGTGCGCTACCAATTGCGCCACGCCAGCAGGGTGCCCACCAACGCTACCGGAGCGTGACCGTGGACGCCGACCCTTCGGCCGGTCCGGGGACCTCGTCGGGTGCGTCGCGGAGCTCGGGGTCGATCGGGGGGAAGACCGAGAGCAGCCAGCGGTCGAGGGTGCGGGCCACGGCCAGGCTGTCGGCCCAGGGGACCAGCGGTGACTCCATCTCGCCGGCCCGCAGGCACCGGTTCACCTCGGCGATCTCGAAGATGTAGCCGCCGCCCGGCCACTCGGCGACCAGGATCTCCTCGGTCTTGTCGTCGCCCGTGCCGCGCACCACGGTCATCTCCGAGGGCAGCAGGAAGCTGTCGAAGCGGACCGAGCCCTCGGTGCACAGCACCTCGAGCCGGGCCGGCATGTCCGCCTCCAGGCTGCAGACGATGCTGGCGGTGGCCGGCGGCCGCGCCTCTGTCGCGCCGTAGGTCAACAACGCCGCGGCGTGCGCCTCCACCCCGGTCGACGCGAGGCTCCCGAATCCGTGCAGCTGGTCGGGCTCGCCGAGGAACAGGTTGACCACGTGCACCGGGTAGACACCGAGGTCGAGGATCGCGCCGCCGGCCTGGTCGGGGTCGAGCAGGCGGTGCGACTCGTCGCCGTCGAAGGCGAACGCGAAGGCGGCGGTGGCGTGCCGGATCGCCCCCAGCTCTCCGTCGCGGACGATCTGGGCGGCCTGACGCAGCAGCGGGTTGGTGCGGCTCCAGAGCGCCTCCATCAGGAAGAGACCGCGCTCGCCGGCCAGGGCCACCAGCTCCTCGGTCTCGGCCGCGGAGACCGTCAACGGCTTCTCCACCAGCACGGCCTTGCCGGCCTCCAGGCAGAGCCGAGCCGACCCCAGGTGGTCGTTGTGGGTCGAGGCCACGTAGACCACATCGACCTCGGGGTCGGCGGCCAGCTCGGCGTACGATCCGTAGGCACGGGGGATCTGGTGCTCCCGGGCGAACTGCTCGGCCTTGTCGAGGCTGCGGCTGCCGACGGCGACGACCTCGGCCTCGTCGGGCATCAGGGCGAGATCACGGGTGAGGACGGAGGCGATGTGACCGGTGCTGAGAATGCCCCAGCGGATACGGGCGTCGTGGCTGCTCACCGGCCCAGTCAACCTCATGGCGCACCGCCGGTACGAATGACACTGGTGTCATTCACGCGTACCATGGCCGCCATGGTCGCTGCCTCCAATCCCGAGCACGCCGCATCGTCGGGCGTGGGCGAGCTGGCTGCCCGCGACGCCGAGATCCTCGCTTTCGAGCGTCAGTGGTGGAAGTTCGCCGGGGCCAAGGAGCAGGCCATCCGGGACAAGTTCCAGATGTCGGCCACCCGCTACTACCAGGTGCTGAACAACCTGATCGACTCCCCGGCGGCCCTGGTCCACGACCCGCTGCTGGTGAAGCGACTCCGTCGCCTCCGGGCCACCCGGCAGCGCAACCGGTCCGCCAAGCGGCTCGGTATCGATCTCACGATCGACCGCTGAGCTCGGGCCGCATCACCGTGTGAGCTGAGGGCTCGTCCGACGCCCTCACCTCACACGCTGTCGTCGTCCACACGTGCCATGGCTTCTCGAACGTCATCCACAGATCGCCTGCTCCTGCTCTGACGAGCGGGGCTGGACCGGACAGTGTGGGAGCTGACGGTCCAGGACGCCCGCCGAGCTCGCACGCTCGTCCCGGAGTCGGCGGGTCAGCCCATCATCGACGGGATCGAGGTCCGCTCGGCGTCCAGGAACGCCGTGACCGCGGGCACCACGAGATCCGTACGGGCCATCCCGGAGAAGTGGGTCGAGCCGGGGAAGACGGCCAGGTGGCTGGCCGGGACGCCGACGAAGTCGCCGTTCACGTCGCCGCCGCGCAGCTGCAGGAAGCGGACGGCGTGCTCCAGGGTGACGGCGTCGTTGTCGCCCACGGTGAACAAGGTGGGCGCGGGGTAGGTGCTG
>JBMDXL010000198.1:0-3943 GCA_048594465.1 Microlunatus sp.
GGACCGGCTGAAGAAGATCACCGTCACCCCCGACGACGGCTCGGAGCCGGCGGAGTTCACCGTCAGCCGCCGTGCCCGTCTGCTGGTGGAGGACGGCGACCGCGTGGTCGCGGGTCAGCAGCTCACCGCCGGCACCCCGGATCCGCAGGACGTCCTGCGGGTGCTCGGTGTCCGTCGGGTGCAGGAGCACCTCGTGGAGGAGGTCCAGGCGGTCTACCGGACGCAGGGTGCCCCGATCCACGACAAGCACATCGAGATCATCATCCGGCAGATGCTGCGCCGGGTGACCGTGATCGAGTCGGGCGACTCCAACCTGCTCGCCGGTGACCTGGTCGACCGGCTGTCGTACGAGGCAGCCAACCGCCAGGTCGTCGCCGAGGGCGGCACCCCCGCCTCGGGTCGTCCGGTGCTGATGGGCATCACCAAGGCGTCGCTGGCCACCGAGTCGTGGCGGTCGGCGGCGGCGTTCCAGGAGACCACCAAGGTGCTGACGGACGCGGCCATCCACGGCAAGTCCGACAGCCTGCGGGGTCTGAAGGAGAACGTCATCCTGGGCAAGCTGATCCCGGCCGGCACCGGTCTGGAGCGGTACCGCAACATCCGGGTCGAGCCGACCGCGGAAGCGCGGGCGCAGGCGTACTCGATGGTCGGTTACGACCAGTTCGACTACGACTTCGGCGGCGGCTCCGGTGCGGCCGTGCCGCTGGAGGAGTTCGACCTCGGCGACTACCGCTGAGGACGGACTGAGCGTCTGAGCTGATCGTCGAAGCGGTCGGGGCCCGATGGGCCCCGGCCGCTTCGTCGTCTCCGCGGCGCCTCACGCGGCCGCCCCCTGACCAGGCCTTTTGTGCCGGCAGCACGAACTATCCGTGCTGCCGGCACAGAAGTCGGTCGGGGCGGGGCGGGGCGGGCTAGCGTGGGGGCGTGGGGATCATCGAGGTGTTCGCGCCGTTGTTCGGTCACTGGCAGGGGACCGAGGAGCTGTCGGCCTCGCCCTGGGGTCCGGCCGGCAGGGCGCGGGCAGCGCTGACCTTCCGGGCCGAGATCGGTGGTGCCGCGATGGTCAACGACTACCGCCAGGTGCGCAGCGACCGCTCGGAGTTCGCCGCCCACGGGGTGTTCCTGGTCGACGACGCCGCTCCCGACGCACCGGTGTCGTGGTGGTTGTTCGACTCGTACGCGCTGCCGCCGGTGCCGGCCACCGGGGGCTGGCGGGGCGGTGTGCTGGTGCTGACCAGGACCACCGACCGGGGCCGGGCCGAGCACCGGTTCGGTCTGGACGGCGAGACGCTCACGTACGCGATCGACGTGGCCCTGGGTGGAGGCGACCCGCAGCCGTTCCTGCGCGGACGGTACGCGGCCCTGAGCGCCCACTGAGCGGTCGCGGGTGAGTCCGGCACCGGCCGGTCAGACCCGGGCGAGGTCCAGGTGGGTCAGGATGTCGTCCACCGTCTCGTCGGGGGACTGGGCCGAGGAGTCGAGCCAGTAGCCGATCTGCGCCGTCTCCCGGCGGAGCACCTCGTCCAGCGCGCCGGGGGAGAAGTGCCGGTAGCCGGTCTTGTCCCGCTGCCGCTCGCGCCACTCCAGGGCGCTGACGCTGGGCGACAGCACGACCAGGTGCCGGTCCGGGGTGGTGATCCGCTCGACGAAGCCGGCCAGCTCCGGCCCGATGATCACGTCCTGCAGGATCGCGTCGAAGCCGGCCGCGGCGTACGCGTCGGCGGTGTGAGCGGCGAGGGCGTAGCGCAGGTGCAGCTGGCTCATCGCCTCCGGGCCCGCGCCCGGGCTCATGTCCACCCGCCCGTTCACCACCATCCGGCGGAACACGTCGCCGCGGACGTGCACCGACCGGGGCAGCCGGTGCGCCAGCAGCTCAGCCACGGTGGACTTCCCGGCAGCCATCGCCCCGGTGATCACGATGACGCGTCCGCGCGGTGCCACACGCTGGATCCTGCCGTACGGGGGTCCGCGCCGCCGACCCGTTTTCCGGTCGCGGCCCGACCGCGGTCGGATTAGGCTCGGGCGGTGCCCCTGCTCTCGGTGAACGTCGGACGTCCGCAACCCAACCCGTACAAGGAGACGAAGGCCACCGGCATCGGTAAGCAGCCGCAGACCGGACCGGTCGAGGTGCGCGCCCCCGGACCGAAGCACGGCGGTCTCGGGAGCGGGCTGGTCGGCGACTTCATCGGCGACGTGAAGCACCACGGCGGTGACGGCCAGGCGGTGTACGCCTTCCCGCGGGAGGACCTGGACCGCTGGGAGGGCCGACTGGGGCGCGAGCTCGCCAACGGCTTCTTCGGGGAGAACCTGACCACCGTCGGTGTGGAGGTGCAGGACGCCCGGATCGGCGAGCGGTGGCGGGTCGGTGACGAGGTGGTGCTGCAGGTCGTCTCCGCCCGGATCCCCTGCTCCACCTTCCGCGGGTGGGTGGGGGAGCGGGGGTGGCTGAAGACCTTCACCGCCGACGCCCGTCCGGGTGCGTACCTGTCGGTGGTGACCCCCGGCACCATCAGCGGCGGGGACGACATCACCGTGCTCCACCGACCGGACCACGACGTCACCGTGAGCCAGATGTTCCGGGCCTTCACCACCGAGCGCGACCTGCTGCCGAGTCTGCTGGCCGCCGGGGACGACCTGGACGCCGAGACCCGGGCCGAGATCGCCGCCGCAGCGCGCTGAGTCAGCTCAGCAGCTCGACCATCCGGCTGTAGCCGCGCGCCCGGGCGGCCTCCAGGGCGGTGTCGCCGCGGGGGTCCTCGACCGTCTTGTCGACCCCGGCCCGGACCAGCCGCTCGACCGTACGCTGGTGCGCCGGCCCGCCGTCGCCCAGGATCACGGCCTCGTGCAGCGCCGTGTACCCGATCCGGTTCACGTGGTCGACGGCGACGTCGGTCTCCAGCAGCACGCCGATGATGCGGTCGAACCCCCGGTCGGCGGCCCGGATCAGACCGGTGCCCTTCCAGCTGTCCAGGCTGCGTACGTCCGCGCCGTGGCGCAGGGTGAGGCGGAGCAGCCGCGGGTCGTCGCCCACCTCGCTGGTGGCGATCAGGTACGCGCTCTGCACCGTCTCGTCCTTGGCGTTCGGGTCGGCGCCGGCCTCCAGCAGCCGTTCGGCGATCCCCAGGTGGTTCCCGTACGCCGCCGCCACCAGGGCCGTCGCGCCGTTGTCGTCGCGGGCGGCGATCGAGGCGTGCTGGTCCAGCAGCCTCGCGACCCGCTCCTCGTCGCCGGCGCGTGCGGCCGTGATCAGCCGCTGCCCGCGGTCGCGGATCTTCTCGGCGTCGTCGATCACCGCGACGATGTCGGCGTAGCCCTGGGCGGCCGCCAGGGACCGCGGGGTGCGGCCGTCGCCGTCGCGGATGCCGGTGTCGGCGCCCGCCCCGATCAGCTGCCGCACCACGTCCACCTGGTCGGCCGAGCCGTCGTTGAGCACGATCGCCTCAAGCATGGCGGTCCACCCCAGGTCGTTCACGTGGTCGACCGGCACCCCGGCGTTGATCAGGATCCGGACGGTCTCGGTGTAGCCGTGCTCGCTGGCCGGGATCAGCGCCGTCCCACCGAAGCGGTTCGTGCTCTCGACGTCGGCCCCGTGGCGCAGGGTCGCGCGCAGGATCTCGTTCAGTCCCTCGGCGCCGGCGTAGAGGAAGGCGGAGTCCTGCAGCTCGTCCTTGGTGTCGGGGTCGGCTCCGGCCTCCAGCAGCAGGATCGCCACCTCGGTCCGCTTCGCCTTGGTGGCCACGACGAGCGGGGTCTGTCGGCGGTCGTTGCGCGCCTTCAGGTCCGCCCGGTCCCGCAGGGCCTGGCGCGCCGCCCGGACGTCACCGTCCGCGGCGGCGGCGAACAGGGCGCGGGTGGCTTCGGCTCGGCTCATCGTGGTCCTCGGGGTGGTGGGGCGGGCGCTCGGGACCGGGGTGGTCGAGGCCGTCGTCGGGGCGGGGGTGCC
>JBMDXL010000199.1:0-2268 GCA_048594465.1 Microlunatus sp.
GGGCTGGTCGAGCCGTGGGCCCGGGCCGCCGTGCCCGCTGTGGCCGGCGACCCGCTCCGGCTGCAGGACGCGCTGGCCCGGTCACTGGTGGAGGTGCTCACCGGGCTCGGGACGGAGGCAGCCGCCGGGACCACCGACCCGGCCTGGCGGGTCGCCGCCGCGCAGTCCAGCGTGCAGACCCATCTCGGGCTGCTCGCGGTGGGCCGGCCGCCGGCCGGGCACGTGCTGTGGCCCCTCGCCGTCGAGCTCGGGCGAGCGGCCGGGCGGACCAAGGTCCAGACCCTGGCGGCCCTGCTGCCGCTCTGGCTGGACGCGCTCGGCGACGGTGCCCTGGGTCGTGCCTGGGGCTCGACCGACCGGGTCTGCGCGGTGCTGGGCGCACCGCCGGCCGAGGCCGCCGCCGCGCTGCGACGGTGGCTCGCCGGCCTCGGTCTGGCGGCGACGGTGCCCGACGTCGACGTCGCCGCGGTGACCGCGCGGGTGGTCACCGGCTGGCAGGCGTCGGGGCTGTTCCTGACCGGCGTACGGGCCGACGAGATCACCCACCTGCTGACCCGCACCGCCGACCGCTGACCGGGGCGGCGGAGCGCGGCACTCCGCCCGGTCGGGTCAGAGGGTCTGGCGCTGCACCATGCTGGCGAAGATGCCCGGCACCGAGGCGAGGTGCTCGTACGTGCCCTGCTGGACCACCTTCCCCGCTTCGAGCACGACCACCTTGTCGGCGTTGCGGATCGTGCCCAGCCGGTGCGCCACCACCACCCGGGTGACCTGCAGCCGGTCGAAGCTCTCCGAGACGATCGCCTGGGTGACCGAGTCCAGGGCGCTGGTGGCCTCGTCCAAGATCACCAACCGCGGATTCCGGGCGATCGCCGCGGCGAGCACGAGCCGCTGCCGCTGCCCGCCGCTGAAGGTGACGGCGTTGTCGCCGATCATGGTCCGCATCCCCATCGGGAGCGCCCGGATGTCGTCGGCCAGCCCGACCTTGGCGGCGGCCGCCCAGGCGTCCTCCTCGGTCAGCGGCCAGTCGCCGTTGATCACCGAGAGGATGTCGCCGCCGGTCACCGCCGCGTTCTGCATCGCCACGCCGATCTGCGCCCGGACGGCGCGGGCGTCCAGGATGGCGAGATCCTTGTCGTCGTAGGTGACCGTGCCCGACTCGGGCCGGTCGAAGCCCAGCAGCAGCCGCACCACGGTGGACTTCCCCGAACCCGACGGTCCCACCAGGGCGACGAACTCGCCCGGCTCGGCGGTGATGGTGACGTCGTGCAGGACCGGTGCGTCCATGCCCGGGTAGCGGTAGGTGACCGAGGCCAGCTCCACCCGCCCCTCCAGCATCCCGGGGTCGCCGGAGCCCGGCGCGACCTCGATCGGCTCGGCCAGGATCGGCTTCATCCGGTCGAAGATCGGCAGCACGTTCAGGGCGTAGCCGAAGCTGAGGTCCAGCTGGGCGGTCGCCCCGGCGATCTGACCGAGGGCGGTGACGAAGGCCAGGAACGAGGCCGTGGTCATCGTCCCCGGATCGCGGGCCACGGCGGCGAAGACGATCACCGTGAGCAGCGAGGGCAGCATCGCGTAGATGGCGGTCCGCGCGGCCGACAGACGTTCCGAGGACAGCAGCAACCGCGCCTGCGGGGCGAACCGTGCGGTCCACGCACCGAGGGCACGGTTCTCGGCCGCCGCCGCCCGGATCTTGTCGACGCCCTGGACGATCTGCAGCAGCACCCCCGACGCCGCCCCCTTGGCGTCGTACATGGCGCGCAGCCGCCGGATCTGAGCCACGGTGAGGAACGCGCTGGTGCAGACCACCACCACGGTGACGACCAGCACGGTGCCGGCCAGGGCGACGTCGTACGCGAACAGCAGGGCCAGGCTGAAGATCAGGGTGATGACGGACAGCAGCGTCTGCGACGCCACCGACGCCACGATCTGCTGGATGGCGTCGACCCCGTTGACCCGCAGACTCAGGTCGGCGGCGGAGAAGCGGGTGAAGAAGCTCACCGGCAGGGCGATCAGCCGGTCCCACAGCCCCGACTGCATCCGGGTCAGCATCCGTCCCTGCAGACGCAGCAGGGCCGAGGAGCGGGACAGCAGGAAGCCGGTGGTGGCGAACGCCACCACGAGCAGCAGCAGGGCCGCGATCAGCACCGGTCCGGGCTGGCCGATCGGCACCAGCTCGCCGAGGATCGTGCCGGTGGCGACCGGCAGGGCCAGCGACAGCACCCCGACCACCAGGCTGAACCCCAGCAGGCGGACGAGATCGAGCCCGCT
>JBMDXL010000002.1:0-9312 GCA_048594465.1 Microlunatus sp.
ACTCGCCGTCCTCGCCGTAGCCCGGCACCGCCTCGGCCAGCCAGCGCTCCGCCTCGGTGCTCCAGCGGGACACCCCGAACGGCCCGTGCCGGTGTGCGCAGAGCAGCCGGTGCCGGTCGAGGGCGGTGAGCGCGCCGGCCACGTCGCCCGCCGCCGCGGCTGACCGCAGGGCGGCGCCCGCCGCCGCCACCGCGTCGGCCAGGGGCTCGATCCCGACCGGCCGGGTCGGCGCCAGATCCGACTCCACGAAGACCACGTCGTCGGCACCGCGTCGCAGCACGGCGATCGCGGCGTCCGCGTCGGCGGCGCGGACCGCCCTGGCCAGGTCCTCGATGGCGCCGCCGTAGCGCCAGGTCCGCTCCAGCCGCACCACCGGCGAGGCGGGCATTACGGGCGAGGCGGGCACCACGGGCGCGGCGGGCACCACGGGCGCGGCGGGCACCGTCGGCGACGGGGCTGCCTCAGCCACCGCCTCCCCTGATCCGGGGGACGGCGCGGCGAGGGCGGTGGTGATGTCGGCCAGGACCGCCCCGGCCTCGACCGACGAGAGCTGGTCGGGGTCGCCGACCAGCAGCAGCCGGGCGTCGGACCGGACCGCCTCCAGCAGCCGCGCCATCAAGGTGAGCGACACCATGGACATCTCGTCCACCACCACCACGTCGTACGGGAGCCGGTTGTCGGCGTGGTGGCGGAACCGGCCACGGCTGCCGGGCAGCCAGCCGAGCAGCCGGTGCAGGGTGACCGCGGAGAGGTCGGCGACGCGGGCGACGTCCTCGGCCTCCAGCCGGTTGCGGGCGTCGGCCAGGGCCTCGGACAACCGGGCGGCCGCCTTGCCGGTGGGAGCGGCCAACGCGATCCGCGGCGGCCGACCGGGCTGGTCGCCCAGCATGGCCAGCACCTTGGCCACCGTGGTGGTCTTGCCCGTCCCGGGCCCGCCGGCGAGCACGGTGACCCACTGGCGGGCGCTGACCTCGGCCGCCCGACGCTGCAGGTCGACCTCGCCGGCATCCAGACCCTCGCCGGTGAACAGCCGGTCCAGGGCGGCGGCCAGCCGATCGTCGTCCACCGGTGGGGGCGGCGCCGCACGACGGTCGACCAGCTGGCGCCGGACGGCCTCCTCCTGGCGCCAGTAGCGCTCCAGGTAGAGGTTCCCCGACACCCAGCGCAGCGGTCGTCCGTCCGGTGCGTCCGGTCCGTCGGCGAGCGCGCGGCTGGCACGGCACCGGGCGATCCAGTCGTCCGGGTCCGGCCAGGGGAGATCGGCCACCTCCAGGCCCTCCTCGGCGGCCTCGAAGACGTCGTCGGCCACCGTGGTGAGATCCACGCAGACCGACCCGAGCCGCAGCGCCCGGACGGTCAGAGCCAGTGCCAGGGCCACCGTCTCGTCGGTCTCCCCGGTGATCCGGGCGACGGTGGTCGCGGTGTGGACGTCGGCCAGCTCCAGCACCCCGGCGGCGTTGAAGGCGGCCAGCAGCCCGGTCGCCCTCGTGGCCTGCAGGACGTCAGTGGTCACCCGGGGGTCGGCGCCGGTCGAGCGGCTGTCCACGGTGGTCACGACCGGCCTCCGTCCAGCAGGTCGGACAGCTCGGTGATGAGCGCCGCCGGCGGGGCCCAGCTGAACACCCCGGCGGGGATCCCGTCGAGGCGGGGGGTGGCGGGGCCGGCCATCCCGCGCAGGAACAGGTAGAGCGCGCCGCCCAGCTGGTGCTCGGGGTCGTACGCAGGCAGTCGCCAGCGCAGCATCCGGTGCAGAGCGACCTGGTAGAGCAGCGCCTGCAGCGGGTAGTGGGCGGCCTGCATGGCGGCGGCCATCGCCGGCGGGGCGTAGTCGGCCACGCTGAGCTCACCCGGCTCACCACGACCGAGCCAGTTGGTCTTGTAGTCCACCACCAGATAGCGCCGGGCGTCGGGCGGGCCGACCCGGAGCACGGCGTCGATGCTGCCGGTCAGGTAGCCCCGTAGCGACTCCTCGGCCAGCGGCGGGTGAGCGAGCAGCTCCGGGTCGGCGGCGAGCGGGTCGTCGACCGGCAGGTGCCGCGCCAGCAGCGGGGCCAGGTCGCCGAGGCGCACGTCGGCCCGGGGTCGGTCGCCACCGGCCAGCGGCAGCTCGAAGACGAGCTCGCAGAGCCGGTCGGCGGGGCTGATCCCGCTCAGCGACCGGTCGTCGGCGAGCGGACCGAGCGGGGTGGCGAGACTGGGCAGCAACGCCTCGGCCAGCGCGTCGGCGGACAGATCGCCGTGCGGCAGCCGGGACAGCGCGTCGGTGGTGGCCGCCAGGGTGGCGGCGGGCAGATCGGCCGCGGTCGGGTCCAGCACCTCCAGCACCGCGTGCACCGCGGTCCCGAAGTCGACCCCGCTGGGCAGGTCGCGGAGCGGGGAGAGCAGCTGCCAGGCCGGGTCCGAGGCCAGCGACGTGGTGACCGACGTCCCGGGGACGACCGGGCCTGCCGGCTCGTCGTCCTCCTTGAGCGGTTCCGGTTCGCTGCTGACCCCCGCGACCGGGACCGCGCCGTGGGCGGCGGCCGTCAACGAGGAGTACGACGTCCGGCGCCACGCGGTGTCCAGCTGCCGCTCGAACCGTCGGACGTCGAGGACGGCCGGGGGAGCGTCGCCCGCCCGCCGGCGAGGGGCCGGTCGGGACCGCACCTGCTCCACCGCCAGCACCTCGGTGGACCCACCGGTCAGCGAGCGGGCACTGACCGGCACCGGTTCCCGGGCGGGTCCCGCCGACGAGGGATAGCTGGGAGCCGGGTCGCCGTCGCGGGTGGGTCGGGCCCAGAAGCGGTGCAGCGCCGACGTGGTGGTGGTGCGCGCGTCGGCCCACCAGGTCACCACCTGGCACTGCGCGCGGGTCATCCCCACGTAGGTCAACCGCAGGTTCTCCCCGGCTTCCTCGGCCAGCGCCCGCCGGAACCGCTCCGGTCGACCACCGGCCTGCCGGCCGCCGACGTCGAGCACCTCGGTGCCGTCCTCGTGCAGCCGCAGCACGGCGTCCCGCTCGTCGGTCGGCACGTAGCAGTCCCAGGCCTCCGGCAGGTACACCACGGGGAACTCCAGGCCCTTGCTGCGGTGCAGGGTCAGCACCTGCACCGCAGCGGCGTCGGTGGCCAGCCGCCGGAGTCCCGCGGTGACGTCGTCGTCGGCCACGGCCACCTCGATCGCCTCGGCCAGCCACTCCCGCAGACCCGCGACGCCCAGCTGCCGCCCGGTCATCAGGGCGTGCAGCCGCTGGGCCACGTGCCGCAGGTCGGTGAGCAGTCGCTCGCCGTCGGGTCGGGCCAGCACTCGCTCGCTCAGCCGGGTGTCGGTGCCCATCGTCTCCAGCAGGGCGGCGACCCCGCGGTGGGCGAGCGTGCGACTCCAGCGCCGGAAGGCGTACGAGAGGTCGGCCAGCTCCGGTTCATCGGCCCGGGCGAGGCGGGGGAACGTCCAGCCGACCAGGCTGGTCAGGGCGGCCTCCCGGACCAGGGCCTGCCGGGGTTGTTCGAGCGCCTGCAGGACCCGCAGCCAGTCGCGGGCGGCGAGGGAGGAGAAGACCGAGTCCGACCCGTGCAGGACGGCGGGGATCCCGGCCGCGGCGAGGGCGTCGCGGATCTGCTCGCCGGCCACGTTGCGACGCACCAGCACCGCGACGTCGGAGGCCTCCACCGGTCGAGCCGGTCGGCCGTCCAGGGCCAGGGTGGGGCCGCCCGGACCCGGGGTGAGCAGATCGGCGATCTCGGCGACCAGGTCCTTGGTGATCCGACCGCGGAGCCGGCTGACGTACTCCAGGTCGCCGTTCTCCTTGGGCGGCAGCACCCGCACCCGGACGGGAGCACCCGCACCGACCAGCCGTCGGTCCGGGTGCGCGCTGTCGACGCGCCGCACGACGATGGCCGGGTCACCCAGGCTGGCGCCGCCCATCACCAGGTCCAGCCCGTCGAGCAGTGCCCGGTCGCTGCGGTAGCAGGTGCCCAGGGTGGCGATGGTGGTGGACTCCCGTGCCACCTGGAGGTAGCTGTTCACGTCGGCCCCGCGGAACGCGTAGATCGCCTGCTTCGGGTCCCCGATCACCACCAGGGTGCTGTGCCGGTGGAACGCGCGGCGCAGGATGTCCCACTGGATCGGGTCGGTGTCTTGGAACTCGTCCACCAGGACCACCGGGAAGCGGTCCCGCAGCCGACGGGCGGCCAGCTCCCCGTGCGCGGGATCGGTCAGGGCGTCGCGCAGCCGGGTGAGCATGTCGTCGTACGTCAGGTAGCGGGCCCGTTCCTTGCGCCGCCGGACCTCCTGCACCACCTCGTGGGCGAACGCGACCCGTTCGTCGGCCCGAGCGCCCGCGCCCAGCTCGGGCACCAGCCGGATCGGTCCGGCGCGGACGACGTCCTCGGCCAGACGGAGGGCGTTCTCGAAGGTCAGCAGGGGCTGGTCCGCGGTCGCGTAACGGCGCAGGTAGACGTCCCGGGCCACCTCGGCGGTCAGCTCGGCCAGGTGCTCCACGAACACGGCGTCGGGCTCGGGGTCACCGAGCACGCCGAGATCGTCCAGCATGCGCAGGCAGAACTCGTGGGTGGTGGCGATGGTGGCCGCGTCGAAGTCGGCCAGCGCCCGGGACACCCGCTCGTGCCGCCGCGCGAGCTCGTCGCCGGCGACGTCGAGCAGCAGGTCCGCCACGGCGTCCCGGTCCGGGACCGGGGTGCCGGCCGGGGTCCGGCCGAGGGCGTCGGCCAGCTGCGCCTCCAGCCCCACCAGCCGACCACGCACCCGGACCCGCAGCTCGTCGGTGGCCATCCGCCCGAAGGTGACGATCATCAGCTGGTGCAGCTCGACCCGGCCCTCGGCCACGTAGCGGGCCGCCAGCGCGGCGATGGTGAAGGTCTTGCCGGTGCCGGCGCTGGCCTCCAGCACGGTGGTCCCGGTGGGCAGGTCGCCCAGCACGTCGAAGGGGGTCGGAGCCGGCCCCTCGCTCGGAGCGGGTCCCTCGGTCGAGGCGGGTAGCTCGGTCGGGGCGGGCAGCTCGGTCGGGGCGGGACCGGTCCGCTCGGCCGAAAACGGTGCGGGGCTCCGGTCGGCGACCCCGGCGCTCTCACCGGTCCAGTCGGGGGTCATCGCAGCTCCTCCACCATCAGCAGGGGCTGGAACACGCGGCGCGCCAGGGTGCCGAAGCGGCTGGGCTCGGCCAGGGTGCCGCGCTCCTCCTCGGGTCGCGAGGCGATGTGGGCGAGATCGGTCAGGGTGACGCCGACTCCGAAGAACCGCTCGTACGCGGCGTCGCGGTCCCAGCCCCAGTCCTTCTCGGCGGACGACTCCCCGGGGGTGACCTGCAGATCCCGGAAGCGGAGCCGGGCGTACTCCAGCGACGTCCGCGGCGCGAACGGCAGCGGCTCGCGCAGTCCCGTGGCGTAGAGGTCGAGCTGGTCGTCCAGCACCAGCGCGGCCCAGCCCGGGTCGACCGGTCCGAGCACGGAGGTGCCCCGGCGCCCGATGCTGACGGCCTGCCAGGGCAGACCCGGGTGGGCCGCGGTCAGCGCCAGCAGCCGGATGAAGGCGGTCAGCCGGTGCTTGGCCCCCAGGCTGGAGTAGGTGACTGCGACCAGCGTCGAGCCGTGCAGCGGGCCGACCGTCCCGGTCAGCAGCCGGTCGCCGACCTCGAGGGCGAGGTCGCGGCTGCCGGGGTCCCCGACCAACCAGGGTCGGGCGCGGTCGGCGACCTCGGTGGCCTGGCGCAGCACCACCTCCAGGGCCCGCGTCCCCAGGGCCCGGGGCGGCAGGGTGCCGCGGCGCCACTCCGCTCCCGCCAGCCGCTCGGGATCGGCGCCCTGCAGCAGCTGGGTGAGCATCCGGTCGCCCACGGCCCAGCTCTCGAGCCCGTCCAGGGTGACCGGCAGCTCGTCGGTGAGCGGGTCGCGGTCGTCCCAGGTGGGCAGACCGCCCCGGTCCCGCAGCAGCGCCTTCACGGGGTGCTGGAAGAACCGGATCAGATCGGCGAGCGCGACCTGCCGGGTGTCCCGGCTCGGCAGCGGGTCCGGCGGGTAGACCGCGAGCCCCTCACTGCGCTCACCGGCGGCGGCACGCGCCCCCCGCAGCGCGGCCGCGTCGAAGCTGAACGGTGGCCGGTCGCCGCCGGTGGCGAAGTTGCCGGCGTCGAACGGCTGCAGCGCGTGCCGGCGCAGCACGACCTCCCGGGGCAACCGGCCGTCGGCGGTCCGCACCGTCTGGTCGACGGCGTCGAGCAGCTCGCCGACGGGCACGGCGGGTGGCCGCTCCGCCCCGGTCCGCGGGTCCGCGCCGCTGTAGAGCACCACCAGGTGCTCGGTGGCGCTCATCACCGCATCCAGCAGCAGCTGCCGGTCCTCGCTCCGCCGGTCCCGGTCGCCCACCCACGGGTCGTCGGCCAGCACGTCGTCGCCGTCGGCCCGGGGCCGGCGGGGGAACGCCAGGTCGTCCATCCCCAGCAGGCAGACGACCCGGTGGGGGACCGAGCGCATCGGGTAGAGGGTGCAGACCGTCAGCGTCCCGGTGCGGAAGTTGGCCCGTCCCGCCCGCCCGCCCAGACCGTCGGCGAGCAGGGCCTGGAGCTCGGCCCGGGTGAGCACGGCCTGCGCGGCCGACTCGCTGTCGGCCAGGGCACTCAGCACCCGGAAGGCCTGCCCGGTCTGCCAGCTGTCGGCGGTGCTGGTGGCGGTGAGCGCCTCGATCGTCTCCTTGGCCAGCTCCACCCAGCGCGGCATCGCGTGGTCGGTGTCGAACGCGGTGACCGCCGTGCCCAGGCGATCGACCAGCTCGGCCAGCCGTCCGACCAGCTCGACGTCGGAGGAGTCGACATCGTCCAGCGGCAGCGCGGTGCCGATGAAGTGGTCGCCCTCCTCGTCCATGGCCACCCCCAGCAGCAGCCGGTCCAGTCCGGCGGCCCAGGTGTTCTGGCCGAGGTGCTCCAGCCCGTACGGCTTCCGCGACGCCGGATCGAGGCCCCAGCGGACGCCGCTGGCCGCCACCAGCTGGGCGAGCCGGTCGAGGTCGTCGGCGCTGAAGGCGAACCGACGGGCCACCGGGGGCTGAGCGCACAGGTCGAGGACCGCCGAGGCCTCCAACCGGGAGCCGGCCAGGTCGAGCACGCTGCCCAGCACCCCGATCAGCGGGTTGACCCGGCGCAGGGCGCGATCGGCCAACCGCACCCGGATCCGGTGACCGGGGTGCTCGGTCTCGGTGTCCTCGTCGGCCAGACCGAAAGCCGCCGAGACGAGCGGGGCGAACCGCTCGATGTCGGGACACAGCACGACGATGTCGCGCGGTTCGAGGGTCGGGTCGTCGGCCAGCAGACCGACCAGCAGCTCCCGGAGGACCTCGACCTGTCGGTCCTGACCGTGCGTGGCGTGGACCTGCAGACTGCGGTCCGCCCCGGTCAGCACCGGTCGTTCGGCCGCCGGTCGCGGACCACGGTTGGCGGCCAGGTCCTGCTGCAGCCGGCCCAGCAGGGTGCTGGGTGGGCGGGGTGCGGGGTCGGCGTGGTGCCGGTCGTCGGGTGCGGATCCGGCCAGCACCAGCTGCAGCTCACGGGAGTCCCGTCCGAGGTAGCCGAGCAGGCGGTGCTCCACCGCTTCCAGGCTGGTGTCGTCACGGCGCCGGCCGGGTGGGCGCGGAGGTCGGGCGGCCAGGACGTCCCACAGCGCCGGCGAGGGGTGGGTCAGCCAGAGGTGCACCTCGCGTCGGGCTCCGAGGGCGGTGAGCACGCGGTGCTGCGTCCGGTCGAGTCCGGTGAGCCCGAACACCGACAGCCGCTCGGGCAGGTCGAGGGCCGCCCCGCCCTCGGCCAGCCTGGTCAGGGCCTGCGGCAGCCGCTCGGCGGGGGAGGGCACCGCGAGCTCGTGCCGCAGCCGCCGCCAGAGCTCGGCCTGCCAGGCCCGGTCGGCGGTCAGCGGGGCGCCGCCGGAGTCGACGTCCTCACCGATCCGCCAGCGGTCGAGCAGCTCGGGCCGCTCCGAGGCGTAGCGGGCGAACAGATCGGCCGCCCGGCGCGCGGTCAGCCACCGCCGGCCACCGCGTGACTGCTCCGCCGAGCGTCCCCGCAGGTGGCTCCACAGCAGCGCGGCCCAGGCGTCGTCGCGGGCGGCGTCGAGGATGGCCAGGATCGGCCAGACCGCCCGGCTCGGGTGCCACGGGTCGGTGTCGGCGTCGACGTCGGTGACCGGAGCCAGGGTGGTGGCCACCAGGCGGCGCACGGAGGGGAAGTCCACGGCCGCGCAGATGCCGAGCCGATCCGACAGCTGCTGTGCCAGCCAGCGCTCCACCCCGCGGGTGGGCACCGCGACCACCTCGGTGGCGAACGGGTCGGGCAGCGGATCGGCCAGCAGGTCGGCCAGGCCGGCCACCAACCGATCGGACCGCTCGGCGCGGTGCAGGTGGAGACTCATGGTGCGCTGAGCCTAGACACCGGCTCGGACACTGCCGGTGCCCACCGAGATCGCCACTGCCAGACTGCGGCCATGCTGCGGCTCGACACCCACTACCTCTGGGACTCCTGGATCGCCGACGACGGCGAGAACTACCACCTCTTCGTCCTGCAGGCACCCCGGTCCATCGGGGGTCCGGAGCACCGCCACGTCCACGCCACGGTGGGCCACGCCGTCTCGGCGGATCTGGTGACCTGGGACTACCGCGGCACCTGCCTGGGCCCGGCGGAGACCGGTTTCGACGACCTGGCCATCTGGACCGGCTCGGTGACGCGGGAGGGCGACCGCTGGCGGATGTTCTACACCGCGGTGAACACCGGCGGGCTGCACGTGTTCGACCAACGCCTCGGGTCGGTGGTCTCCACCGACCTGCACCACTGGGAACGGATCCACGACCAGCCGCTGGTCCCGCCGGATCCGCGCTGGTACAAGACGCTGGGTCAGGTCCCGCCCCCGTTCGCGACGGACCAAGACCTCGTCGGCCGCAGTGAGACCTGGCGCGACCCGGTCGCCCTCCAGGACCCCGACGGACAGGGCTGGCACCTGCTGGTCACCGCCCGCTCGGCCGCGGCCGGGCGCCAGGACGACGGCGTGGTGGCGCACGCGGCAGGCCCGGATCTGGACCACCTGGAGCTCGGTCCGCCGCTCTGTGCACCCGGTGCGGGCTTCGGCCAGCTCGAGGTGGTGCAGAGCAAGCAGATCGACGGCCGGTGGGTGCTCGTCTTCACCTGCCACCCGCAGGAGATGACGGCCGAGCGGATCGCCCGGACGGGTCACTACTCCACCTGGTCGGTGCCGTCGCCGGGTCCGCTGGGTCCGTGGGACATCGACCGGGCCCGCCCCTTCACCGCCGAACCCGAGCTGTTCGCGGCCCCGCTGGTCC
>JBMDXL010000020.1:0-3333 GCA_048594465.1 Microlunatus sp.
AGGTCTCCCCCACCCGTACGGTGTCGCCGCGCACCTCCTCCAGGTAGAGGTCCTGCGCGTCCACGTAGCTGGTGGTCAGACCCCAGGCCATCGAGGCGTTGCGGCCGATGATGATGCCGGGCAGACCCGAGAAGCTGTACCCGGTCACCTCGAACGGGCAGGCCTTGGACACCGTCCGGCAGTGCAGACCGAGCTGGGTGAAGGTGGAGGGGATGGAGGTCGCCAGGTGCGGGTCGTTGGCCAGGATCGGCTTGCCGGTGGCGGTGCGGTCCCCCGACACCACCCAGGAGTTGGAGCCGGTGGCGCCGTCGACCGAGCGGTCCGCGACCATCGTCGGCACCGCGGCCAGCCGGCGGGCGACCAGCCGCAACGCCTCGGTGTAGGCCGTCGTGTCGGCCTCCGACAGCCCACGCGGCGGCACCCGACGGGACCCCGCGTCGGCGTCGGGGTCGAAGACCCCGGCGCGGACGGCCCCCGAGGTGACGATCGGGTCGGCGTCCTTCAGCGGGTAGTCCGGCCACAGGTCGGCGGTCTGGTCGGGGCCGACCCGGGCCAGCATCAGCGAGGTCTCCACCTCCCGGTCCATGTTGGCGCCGAGGTCCCACGCCATGGCCTTCAACCAGGCCAGCGAGTCGACAGCTGTCCACGGTTCGGGTGCCTCGTCGCGTCCCTGCAGCCCGAGCAGGCTGTACTCCAGGGAGATGTCGGCAGGCCGGTGCGACCGCAGGTAGGTGTTGACGCCGTCGGCGTACGCGTCCAGGTAGCGGCGGGTGCTGGCCGAGAGCAGCTGCAGCTCCTGCTCGGCCACCCGTCGCCACCCCAGGGTGCGGATGAAGGTGTCGGTCTCCACCTGGGAGGGACCGAACAGCTCCGACAGCCGACCGGCCGTGATGTGGCGACGGACGTCCATCTCGAAGAACCGGTCCTGGGCGTGCACGTAGCCCTGCGCCTCGAAGAGGTCGTCGGCGTCGTCGGCGTAGATGTGAGCCACGCCGTGGGCGTCGCGAAGCACCTCCACGGAGGCGTTCAGACCTGGCAGGCTGATCTCTCCGTCGGTCTGCGGGAAGGACCGTCGCACGGTGGCCACCGAGACCCCGGCCAGACCGACCAGGGCCAGGACGACCACGATCGCGGCGAACAGCAGCCAGCGGGGTTTGCGGAGCACGCGGCAGATCCTAGGTGCTCAACGCGGGCGTTTCGTGGACCGCCTTAGCAGTCGGTATGCTTGAGTGCTAAGCGCGTCGTGCCGATTCCGGCACGTCAGGTCCAGAAAGAGATCGGGATGCCTACCTACCAGTACCGGTGCACCGAGTGCGGCAACGAGCTCGAGGCGGTGCAGAAGTTCACCGACCCCGCCCTGACCGAGTGCCCGGCGTGCACGGGTCGGCTCCGGAAGGTGTTCAACGCCGTGGGCGTCGTGTTCAAGGGCAGCGGCTTCTACCGCACCGACAGCCGGTCCGATGCGAAGTCCGGCAGCAGCGCCAAGTCCGACAACGGGTCGGGGTCGACCGAGAAGAAGACCGCCGATGCGAGCTCCTCGGGCGACAAGACCACGTCGGGGTCGGAGAAGACGTCCGCCGCGGCGGGAAGCAAGCAGCCCGCCACCGCCGGGAGCTCGACCGGCACCGGCAGCGCTAACGGCACCGGCAGCGCGAGCAGCAGCAGCTCGTCCGTCAAGGGTTCGTCCACAGCCGCCTGAGGCCGCTCCGGGACCCTGTGGACAACCGCGGTCGATTTCCGCCGGCGTCCTTAGGTTCCGGGTATGACCTCTCGAAGCCCCCGCGTCCCCCCACCGCCCCGCGGCGTCCCGGCCCGGACCTCCCGTCGATCCACCCCGCGCCGCTGGGTCATCGACTTCCGCCGGGCCCTCCGGCGGCACCGACGCACGCTGGCCCTGCTGGCCACCCTGGCCGCGGTGCTGGCGGGTCTCACCGCCCTCGCTCCGCCCCGCGCGGAGACCGTCACCGTGGTCACCGCCGCGCGCACCCTCACCGGCGGCTCGACGGTCCGGGTCGAGGACCTGGACCGTACGCAGCTGCCGCCCGGCGCCGTTCCGGACGGTGCCTGGACCAGCCCGGACGAGCTGATCGGGCAGACCCTGGCCGGCCCCGTGCCCGCCGGGCAGGTGCTCACCAGCACCGCCCTGCTCCGCCACCGCGCCTCCCGGGGCGGGACGGTGGTCGCTCCCCTGCCGCTGGCCGACGACCGGGTGTCCGGGCTGCTGCAGGCGGGCGACCAGGTCGACGTGCTGGCCGCGGACACCCAGAGCGGGAAGACCCGGGTGGTCGCCTCCGCCGTCCGGGTCGTGACGGGTGCCATCGCCGCCGACGGCGACGCCCCCGGCACCGGGGGGCTGGTCCTGGTCGAGGTCCCGCCCGCCACCGCCACCGCGCTGGCCGCCGCGGCGTCCACCAGCGTGCTGAGCGTGGTGTGGCGGTGAGGACACGGCGACCGTCGCACGAGGCTGTTAATGTCTCGCGCTGACAGCGGACTCACCCGGAGCGCCGCCGTACACCGAGCGAGGCACCACCATGGCCAACAAGACCCTCACCGGCTTCAAGGAGTTCCTGCTTCGCGGCAACCTGGTCGAACTGGCCGTCGCCGTCATCATGGGCACCACCTTCGGCGCGGTCGTCACCTCCTTCACCGCGATGCTGATGGACATCATCGGCAAGTTCGGGGGCGTGCCCGACTTCTCCTCCACCTCGGTCGGTGGGATCAGCGTCGGCGCCTTCCTGACCGCCCTGCTGACCTTCCTGCTGACTGCCGCGGTCGTCTACTTCGCCGTCATCACGCCGTACAACCGGTTCGCCGACCTGCGCAAGAAGGACGAGCCCGCGGCTGCCGCGTCGGCCGAGGACCTGCTCGGCGAGATCCGCGACCTGCTGCGCGAGCAGGCGGGCAAGGGTCCCACCACCCTCTGAGTCCGGCCTCGCGCCGGCGGCCAGGCGCGGAGGACCGTCAGCTGCCGTGGTGCGGCGGACGGTCCGCCAGCAGCCGCCGGTCGTCGTTCGTCAGCGCCCGGTCCGTCACCACTGGCCGGGCGTTCGTCGTCAACGGGCCGAGCGCGGTCAGCGTGGCCCGCCAGGCGGCCGCGAGCTGGGCCGGTCCGAGTCCGCGGCGGAGCTCGTCCGGCACCGGATGGGGCCAGGGTCCGACCGCGCGGGCCTGGAGCACCTGGGTGCGGACGGCCTCGACCCCCCCGAGCTCGGCGATCAGCTCCGCGACCCGCGGGGTCCCGGGCTCGGTCAGCACCCGCACGGGTGACCCCAGCAACGCGTACGCCAGGGCCGCGTGCCAGCGCAGCTCCGGGTGCCCCTCCGCAGGTCGCCC
>JBMDXL010000200.1:0-3280 GCA_048594465.1 Microlunatus sp.
CTGGTCGGTACCCGGGAACCTGCCGGGACCTGACCGAGGACGAGCGGACCGAGCGCCGCCGCGCCGGCCGCGTCCCGGCGGTGCGGTTGCGGGGTGACGGAGCCGTGGTCACCGTCACCGACCTGCTGCACGGCGCGGTCAAAGGGGTGGTCGACGACGTCGTGCTGCACCGGCCGCGGACGCCGCAGACCGACGGCGGCGCGGCGTACCAGCTGGCGGTGGTGGTCGACGACGGCGCCAGCGACGTCGACCAGGTGGTCCGGGGCGACGACCTGCTCGCCGCCGCCCCGACCCAGGCCTGGCTGGCCGCCCGGCTCGGGCTGCCGGTCCCGACCTACGCGCACGTGCCGCTGGCGCTGAACGGCGACGGTCGCCGGCTGGCCAAGCGCGATGGCGCGGTGACGCTCGGCGACCTCGCGCCGCTGGGCTGGACCCCGGCCGGAGTGCTCGGGCTGCTCGCCGCCTCCCTCGCCCTGGCCGAGCCGGGCGAACCGGTCACCGCGGGCGAGCTGCTGGCCCGTTTCGACCCGTCCCGGCTGCCCCGCGAGCCCTGGATCGTGCGACCCGAGCGGCTCACCGCTCCGAAGTGACGGAAATCGGCCTCTCGTCGGCATCCGCACGGCGTGTCGCGCGGCGTGGCGGCCGTGAGAGGCCGATCTCCGTCACCGGGCGGCACCGACCGGACGGGTGCCGGCTACAGCGCACCGACCACGCCGGCCTTGGTGAGCAGGTGGGTCATGCCGAAGGTGCTCCCCACGCCGTAGGTGGGGGTCCACTCCGGGTCCTGAGCGAGGTAGCTCTGGCTGTCCCCCTCGATCAGGCCGTAGAAGACCTCCGCCACGATCCGGCCGCCGACCGGACCCAGGTGGCGCCCGCCGGCCTCCACCTGGGCTTCGCGCAGCACGTAGAACCACAGCGGGGTCCGTTCGTCGAGGTGGCAGAAGGCCAGATCCGCCAGGTCGGTGGGCTTGAGCACCGGCAGCTGCATCGTCCGGGCCACCGACTGGCCCGAGGGGACCCGCATGGTCAGGGAGCGCACCAGGTTCCGGATGGCCAGCGAGTCCGGGGTGCCGGTCGACTGACCGAGCAGGTGGAACAACGCGCTCGACAGCGTGGTGTCGATCAGTTTGTTGGGCCGGACCCGACCGTCGCCGAAGTCGAAGAAGGTCTGCCAGTCCACGAACCGGCGCGGGGCCCGGCAGCCGCCGCGGAGGTCGGCCGGGTCGTCGCCGGCCGGCTGGGTGTGGTCGAAGATCATCGCGAAGAACTGCTGGCTCACGTCGGTCGCGCTGGTGCCGAAGTTCGCCCGGTAGCTGGGACGCACCTGCGAGTGGCCGAAGCGGTAGGCCGCCACGGAGAACTCCACCGGGATGTACGGGTCGTGCCGCCAGTCGTAGAACGTGCGCCCGTGGGTGACGACGTCGGTCATGGTGGCCGCCCCGACGGTCTTGGGCAGGAACTCGTGCACGATCATCCACTGGTAGTGCCAGCGGACGATCCGCTGCGCCTCCACGAACACCTCCTCCACCGTGAGCACCGTCCCCAGCTCGGCCCTGACGTCGGCCACCACCGCGTTGTGGAAGCGCAGCATGGCCAGATGGAGCTGGGCCACGATCAGGTTCTCGTCGTTGCGCGGGTCGCCGAGGACGGCCACCTGCTGGCTGTTCCGGGGCAGGTCGTAGCGCGGCTGGCCGTCCACGGTGATGGCGGCCGAGCCCGGGATCTCCTCCACCAGCATCGTGGTCTGGCCGTGGTCGACGGTCTGGTCGTAGAGCGCCGGGCTGACTCCGGGGCCGCCGCCGTACAGGCTGTCCAGGTCGAGCGCGGGGATTCGGAAGTTGCGGTTGGACTCCGGGTCCTGCCGCCGGGCCAGGCTCGAGGTCGGGTCGAACGTCATGTCGTGGTCGAGGAACTGCCCGAGGAAGGTGAACCCGGCCGTGAGATCGGGGTTGTTCGGGTTGTGGGCGCTCTTGGCCGGGTCCGCGACCAGCGCGACCGGATCGCTCAGATCGTCGCCGGCGTCCATCAGCCCGCCCGGACGTCCGATCTCGGTGAGGGCCGCGCGGACGGTCGGCGTGTCGGCGGAGAACGCCGGCAGGGTCGGGAACAGCCGCCCGAAGCGGCCCCGATCGTAGAACGTGGAACTGGGGGTGGTGACGCCCTTGTCGGCAGATCCGTGGCTCATGGCCAGAGGAGCCGGGCCGACCCCGGGTGATACGCGACCCGGATGAGACGCCGGGAGCGCCGACCTACTGGCCGGGCGCGGCGAACAGCAGGTCGACCACCAGCACCAGCGTGGTGTTCTTCTCGATCTTCGGGGTGGCGTTGCCGTTCGGGTAGCCGTCGGCCGGCGGCACGATCAGCAGCACCCGGCTGCCGACGGTCTGGCCGGTCAGACCCTTGGCCATCCCGGGCAGCAGACCGGAGAGCTGGTACTGCTGCGGACCGGACTTGTACGAGTCCTCCAGCAGCTGACCGTCCCAGGTGTACCAGCGGTAGTTGAAGGTGATCGTCTCGGCCCCGGTGACCTTCGCGCCCTTGCCCTTGATGATCGGCTGCACGGTCAGCTCGGCGGGCGGGTCGGTCTTCGGCATGGTGACCTCGGGGACGCCGCCCTTGTCGGTCACCGTGGGCAGTCCGGCCTTCGGATCGACCTTCTCGCCCTCCGGTCCGGACAAGGGGGCGGCCACGATGTCGACCACGAACAGGAGGGTGTCGCCGACCTCGATGCCGGCCTGCGGGCTGCCGCCGCTGGCGTCGTAACCGTCGGTGCCGGGCATGGCGATCAGCACCCGGCTGCCCTGCTTCTGACCGGTCAGACCCTTGCTGAAGCCGGGCACCACCTGGGCGAGGCTGAAGGTGGCCGGCTCACCCCGGCTGAACGAGTCGTCGAACTTCTTGCCCGTCCGACCGTTCACGCCGTAGTAGTCGACGGTCACCGTGGTGCCCTCGGCCAGCTTCGGTCCATTGCCCTCGCTGAGCACCCGGGTCTGGGTCTTGTCGATGGCGAACGGCGCCTTGAAGGTGATCTTCGGCTCCTTGCCGAAGCCACCGGTGACCTTGATGGCGTCGGTGTTCTTCGACACCGGCACCGCCGCCTTGGAGGCGGACGGGCTGGCGCTGGCGCTCGCGCTCGGAGAACCGGACGGCGGGGCGCTCGGCGAGGCGCTGGCAGCGGGATCACCCTCGTCACCACAGGCCGCCAGCCCCATCAGGGAGGCCGCGACGGCGGTCACGAGCAGGGTCGTCAGGGCACGGCTCGTACGTCGGGGACGCACAG
>JBMDXL010000201.1:0-1708 GCA_048594465.1 Microlunatus sp.
GCCTGGTAGGCGCCGATGAGCAGCTGCTGGCCGGTCTGGCCGCGGGCGTAGAAGGTGCGCGAGACCTGCACGCCGCCGAAGGAGCGGTTGTCGAGCAGGCCGCCGTACTCGCGGGCGAAGGGGACGCCCTGCGCTACGCACTGGTCGATGATGTTCGTGCTGACCTGGGCCAGGCGGAAGACGTTGGTCTCGCGCGAGCGGTAGTCGCCGCCCTTGATGGTGTCGTAGAAGAGCCGGTGGATGGAGTCGCCGTCGCCCTTGTAGTTCTTGGCCGCGTTGATGCCGCCCTGGGCCGCGATGGAGTGCGCGCGGCGCGGGGAGTCCTGGTAGCAGAACGTCTTGACCTGGTAGCCCGCCTCGCCGAGCGTCGCGGCGGCCGAGCCGCCGGCCAGGCCGGTGCCGACCACGATCACCGAGACCTTGCGGCGGTTGGCGGGGTTGACGATCCGCGCCTCGAACTGGCGGGTGTCCCACTTCTCCTCGATGGGCCCACCGGGCGCCTTGGTGTCGCGGATCGGCTCGCCGGCGGTGTAGTAGCCCGCGGCGTCGTCGTGCTGCTGCGGGTCGTCGGGGGAGGAGGGGTCGGAGGTCTTCAGCGACGGGTTGCTCATGTGGACTTTCCCTTACTTCGAGATGACGCCGGTGAGGACGCCGAGGGGGACGAGGGAGAACCCGCCCGCCACCACGACGGCGACGACGAGCCCGGCGCGCTTCCAGGCGATCCGCGAGCGCGCGGTGTTGGTGAACCCGAGGGTCTGCCCGGCGCTCCAGACGCCGTGGTGCAGGTGCGTGCCCAGCATGAACATGGCGACGAGGTAGATGAGCGTCAGCCACCACACCGAGAACGAGTCGACCATCAGGTTGAAGGGGTCGTTGGTGGCGCCGCCGGTGACGTTGACCTTGCCGACGGTGAAGTTCAGCAGGTGCCTGACGATGAACAGCAGCAGCGTCAACCCGCCCCAGCGCATCAGGTGGGAGGAGAACGAGGAGTGCTTGTTCTTCTTCACGACGTACTTCGTGCCGCCGCGCGCGGTGTTGGCGCGACGCCACAGCGTGACGGCCGCGTAGACGTGCACGGCCAGGGCCAGCAGGAGCACCACGCGGATCACCCACAGCAGCCCGCTGTAGGGGAGCAGCGGCTCACCCAGGGTGCGGAGGTGCTCGGCGTACTCGTTGAAGGCGTCGTGCCCGGCGAACGCCTTGAGGTTGCCGTACATGTGTGCCAGGACGTAGCCGATGAACACGAGGCCGGAGAGGGCCATGGTGATCTTCAGGGCGATGGTCGAGCGCGTCGACCTGCTGTTCTTCACGGGAGTCGCGGTTGCCACGTCCTCCACGGTATCCCGACGGGGGAGGTGACGGGCGCCATAGCCGTGTGAGACATCCCTCGCGTCCGCGGGTTGCGTACGCCGGGACGGCGCTGGTCAGGTCGCCGGCAGCTCCGGTCAGGGCAGCGTCTCGCGGGTCGGACCCGGCTCGTTCAAGCTGTCGGACGCGGCCCTGCCGCGGTGCAGGATCAGCACCGCCCGGTCGTCCTCGCCGCGCCGCACCTCGCGCAGGAGCCGCTCCGCCGCCCCGTCGAAGCCGGATGCGACCGCGGCGGCGGCCCGCTCGCGCAGCCAGTCGAGGCCGACGTCGAGGTCGTCGGAGCGGTACTCGATGACGCCGTCGGTGTAGAACATCAGCGCGTCGCCCGGCCCGAGCACGC
>JBMDXL010000202.1:0-2764 GCA_048594465.1 Microlunatus sp.
GCTGACCGGGGCGGGGCAGCAGCTCGCCACGGCGACCACCGACCACGACGGTCGCGTCGGTGACCTCGGACCCGACCTCCTCGACGCCGGCGACTACCGGATCGAGTTCGGCACCGGCGCCTACTTCGCCGGCCGCGACCAGGCCACCTTCTACCCCCGGGTGGTGATCGACTTCACCGTGCTCGCCGGACAGGCGCACTACCACGTGCCCTTGCTGCTCAGCCCGTTCGCGTACTCGACCTATCGCGGGTCCTGACCCGCCCACCCGCCGCGGGCGGCGACCTGCGGACCTGAGACCACCAGCCCAACAGACTAGGAAGTCATGATCATGAGCGATGTCGTGCTCACCCACAACCAGTACGGCAAGGCGGAGAACCGGGTCGTCCGGATCACCCGCGACACCCCCCGGCACGAGATCGAGGACCTCAACGTCACCTCGCAGCTGCGGGGCGACTTCGCCGCCGCGCACCTGGCCGGTGACAACAGCCACGTGGTGGCCACCGACACCCAGAAGAACACGATCTTCGCGTTCGCCAAGGACGGTGTCGGCTCCCCGGAGGAGTTCCTGCTCCGGCTCGCCGATCACTTCACCGGTGACTTCGACTGGGTCACCGGGGGCCGGTGGGCCGCCGAGCAGTACACCTGGGCGCGGATCAACGACCATGATCACTCCTTCTTCCGCACCAACGCCGAGACCCGCACCGCGGTCGTCGTCCGCGACGGCGAGACCGACACCGTGATCACCGGCTTCCACGGGCTGACCGTGCTGAAGTCGACCGAGTCGGGCTTCGAGGGTTACCCGAAGGACCGCTACACCACGCTGAAGGAGACCGACGACCGGATCCTGGCCACCGACATCGCGACCCGGTGGCGCTACAACACCGCCGAGGTGGACTACAACGCCGCGTACGACGACATCAAGGCGATCATCCTGGACACCTTCACCCAGGGCTACTCCGCGGCGTTGCAGCAGACCCTCTACCAGATGGCCGAGGCGGTGCTGGCCGCTCACCCCGAGGTCGACGAGATCAAGTTCTCCTGCCCCAACAAGCACCACTTCGTGGTCGACCTCTCGCCCTTCGGCCTGGAGAACCCCAACGAGGTCTTCTACGCCGCCGACCGTCCCTATGGTCTGATCGAAGCCACCGTCCAGCGCTCCGACGCGACCGACGCCAGTGCGGCGTGGGTCGGTGTCGCGGGCTTCTGCTGAGGACCGCGAACATGAGCGCAGCGAGCACGACCGTCGCGACGAAGCGACCGGAGGACGAGTTCCTGGGGATCGGCAAGAGCCTGGGCTTCGGTGCCCAGCACGTCCTCACCATGTACGGCGGGATCATCGCCCCACCGCTGATCGTCGGCGCGGCGGCCGGCGTCCCCGCCCCGCAGCTGGGTCTGCTGGTGGCCTGCTGCCTGTTCATCGGCGGTCTGGCCACCATCCTGCAGTCGGTGGGCATCCCGTGGTTCGGGTCGCAGCTGCCGCTGGTCCAGGGCACCTCGTTCGCCAGCGTCGCCACCCTGGTGGCCATCGCCACCCAGGGCGGGGGGATGCCGGCGGTGTTCGGCTCGGTGATGGGCTCGGCCCTGATCGGTCTGCTGATCACCCCGTTCTTCGCCCGGATCATCCGCTTCTTCCCGCCGGTGGTGACCGGCGTGGTGATCACCACCATCGGTCTGTCCCTGATGCCGGTGGCCGCGAACTGGGCGATGGGCGGCAACAACAAGCTGGAGTCGTACGGCTCCGTCGCCAACATCGCGCTGGCCGGCTTCACCCTGCTCGTCGTGCTGGTGCTCAGCCGCGCCAACGTGCCGGCCATCTCCCGGTTGTCGATCCTGCTGGCCATCGTCGTCGGCACCGTCGCCGCCACCGTGGTCGGGATGGCCAACTGGAGCAACGTGGGCAACGGGCCGGTCGTCGCCTTCCCGACGCCGTTCGCCTTCGGGGCGCCGGTGTTCACCGTGGCAGGTGTGCTGTCCATGACCATCGTCGTGCTGGTGATCTTGACCGAGACCACCGCCGACATCCTGGCCGTCGGCGAGATCGTCGGCACCGACGTCGACCGGAAGCGGATCGGCAACGGCCTCCGCGCCGACATGGGCGCCTCGGTCATCTCCCCGGTGTTCAACGGGTTCACCCAGAGCGCCTTCGCCCAGAACGTCGGTCTGGTCGCCATCACCGGGGTCAAGAGCCGGTTCGTGGTCACCGCCGGCGGAGCGATCCTGGTGGTCCTCGGACTGCTGCCGATCCTCGGCCGGGTCGTCGCCGCGGTGCCCACCCCGGTGCTGGGTGGCGCGGGCATCGTCCTGTTCGGCACGGTGGCCGCGTCCGGCATCCGGACGCTGGCCAAGGTCGACTACAAGGGCAACATGAACCTGATCATCGTGGCCGCCTCGATCGGCGCCGGGCTGATCCCGATCGCCGCCCCGACGTTCTACGACGAGTTCCCGAAGTGGTTCAGCACGATCTTCCACTCCGGGATCAGCTCGGCCGCCATCATGGCCGTGCTGCTCAACCTGTTCTTCAACCACCTCACCTTCGCCCGGCAGAAGCCCGGCTCCTCGGTGTTCGTGGCCGCGGACCGCTACATCGACCTGAGCGACGTCAAGGCGTACGGGAACCTGCAGGAGGGTGACCGGATCGTCGACGGGCGGATCGTCGACGCGGACGGCAAGCCGGTGCAGGTCCGCGACGGCAACGGCGCGGTGGTCGACGTCAAGGTCTGCCAGACCGACAGCGGGCACTGAGTCATAGCCTCGGCGCGGTCGT
>JBMDXL010000203.1:0-1742 GCA_048594465.1 Microlunatus sp.
GACCCGGGCGCCCCGCTCCCGCAGCGCGACCGCGGCGGCGCGCACGGCCCCGCCGGGGGTGATCACGTCCTCGATCAGGGTGACCTTCCGGCCGTCGACCTCGGCCCCCTCGGCCAGCCGACAGGTCCCGTACGTCTTGGCCTGCTTGCGGACGAACAGCGCCGGGAGATCGGTCAGCGAGCTGACCACGGTGACCAGTGGGATGCCGCCGAGCTCGAGCCCACCGAGCAGTTCGGTGTCGGCCGGGAGCAGCGGCACCATCGCCTCGGCCACCCGGCGGAGCAGCGCGGGCCTGGACTCGAACAGGTACTTGTCGAAGTACTCCGGCACCACCTGCCCCGACCGCAGGGTGAACTCACCGGCCAGCCGGCAGACGGCGTCGATGTCCTGGGCGAGCGCGCTCCTGGGGTCCACGACGGCCATTCTCGCAGCGGCGACCGGTCCGTCCGGCGTTGGGCGAGGGCCCGGAAAGTTCGGCTAGACTGCTCCGCGCGCAGTCCCCGGGGCTCCGGGGTAGCGATGCGGACGTAGTTCAATGGCAGAACATCAGCTTCCCAAGCTGAGAATGCGGGTTCGATTCCCGTCGTCCGCTCCACCACATCACGCCTGATCAGGGCTGGTTTCGTCACACGTCTTAGCTGCGGCCACGTCACGCGCCTCCACCGAATGCCCGAGTTCATCTGGGCACCTGCCCGCACCGCGTTTCGCTGTGAACGCGCACACCGCCGCTGGGTCTCTTAATGCCGTGCGCCATGATAATCCCGTGATTGATCCGCCACCCGCACCCAGTGTTGTCGACCTCAACGCCACGTTGATGGCCCAGAGTCCCCACGCCGGCGGAGTTTTCGCCTTGAGCGGCCTGGACCGGGATCAGCACGTTGTCCTGACTGCCGTCGACATCAGCGGCGTCACCGCGAAGAACACCGCCGTGAACAAGATCGGTGACCCGGACACCAAGGACGGGGACACCTGGTACGTGGGTCACGCGAATCTGGACAACACCAGCGACGTGGATCAGACCCTGAGCACCCCCTCGTTCAGCCTCAGCAAGACCCTGTCGCTGTCGGCGGCCGTGACCAAGGGGCTCACCATCGGCCAGACGGTCAGTGCCAAGCTGGGCATCGACGGCTTCGACGGCAGCTACTCGCAGTCCACGACGGTGAATTTCAGCCAGACCGACACCACCACGACCACTGAGGGCGTCACCTACACGTCGCCGTCGCAGAGCATCAAGGTGCCCGCCCACACCACGGCCAAGGTCACCGTCAACCTCAAGAGCGTCATTGCCAGCGGCAGCGTTGATCTGCACACCGAACTCGGCGGCACCTACAGCGGTTCGCTCACCGCCTTGGCCCCCAACTACCACCACGACGCGACGCGCCAGACGCCCAACACTCCGCTCTACGACACACTGTGCGCCGCGGTGGCGGACCCCACCGACCCGGCACTGCCCACCGCGCTGACACTCAACTCCGCCAGCAAGAGCTTGGACTTCGACGGCTCAGGGACCTATACCGCCATCTACGGCACCGACTACGAGGTCAACGTCACGCTCACACCCAACCGCCCGGCGCCGAGCGCCACGTCGCCCGTCACCTACACGTACACGGTCTCGTCCGCCCATACGGCACAGCCGACTGCCAGGGCCTAAAGCCTCACCAACCTCCAGCCTCGCACTGCTGGATATGGCTCTACTAGATCCAGCTGCTCGCTGCGCTCGCAGCGTCAGCTGCGGTCCGTGT
>JBMDXL010000204.1:0-2591 GCA_048594465.1 Microlunatus sp.
TTTCCGACCACGGTCGACCTGCGCGCTACCCGGCCACCGCTCGGCGTACGTTTTCCGACCACGGTCGACCTGCGCGCTACCCGCCCACCGCTCCGCGTACGTTTTCCGACCACGGCCGGAGAACGCTCAGAGCTGGTCGACCTCGTCGGCAATGACCCGGCCGATCTCCAGGGCGGCGGTGGCGGCCGGCGACGGGGCGTTGAGCACGTGGATCTGCCGGGGCGCTCGCACGTACGCGAAGTCGTCGACCATCGTCCCGTCGCGGCGCAGGGCCTGGGCCCGCACCCCCGCCGGAGCCGGCACCAGGCTGTCGTCGGGCAGGGCCGGGACCAGCTCACGCAGGCTGGCCAGGAACCGGCGGGACGAGAGCGACCGGCGGACCTCGCCGACCCCGGTCTTCCAGAACCGGCGACCGAGCCGCCACAACCCGGGCCAGCGGAGGTAGTCGGCCACGTCGGACGGGCGGACGGTGCCCCAGGAGTAGCCCTCGCGGGCCAGCGCCAGCACGGCGTTCGGTCCGGCGTGCACCCCGCCGCCGATCATCTTGGTCAGGTGCACCCCGAGGAACGGCAGGGTCGGGTCCGGGACGGGGTAGATCAGCCCGGTGACCAGGTGCTCGTACGCGGGCTTCAGCTCGAAGTACTCGCCGCGGAACGGCACGATCCGCACGTCCGGCTCCAGACCGGCCAACCGGGCCAGCCGGTCCGACTGCAGTCCGGTGCAGTTGACGAAGCGGTCCGCCCGGTGCTCGCCGGACCTGGTGGTGACGGTGATCCCGTCGGCCCGGGCGTCGACGCCGACGATCTCCTCGCCGGTCCGCAGCTGACCGCCACCCTCGGTGATCAGGGCCGCCAACGTCCGGCAGACGCCGACGTAGTCCACGATCCCGGTCGACTCGACCCGCAGCGCGGCCACGCAGGAGACGTACGGCTCGAACTCCCGCGCCTCGTCCTGGCCCACCCGGTGCACCGGCACGCCGTTGGCCCGGCCGCGGTCGAGCAGGCGCTCCAGGGCGGGCAGCTGCTCGGGCCGGGTCGCGACCACGAGCTTGCCGCAGATGTCGACCGGGATCTGGTGCTGACGAGCGAAGTCCCGCATCGAGGCCGCCCCGGCGGTGCCGAGCTCGGCCTTGAGACTGCCCGGGGTGTAGTAGAGGCCGGAGTGGATGACGCCGGAGTTGCGACCGGTCTGGTGCCGCGCGATCTCGGGCTCCTTCTCCAGCACCGTCACCCGGTGACCCCGCCGGGTCAGCGCCTCCGCGGTGGCCAGACCCACGATGCCGGCCCCGGCCACGACGATCTCGGCCACGCTCTCCCCGCTTCCGCTGCTGTGGACTCCCCGACGCCACGGTAGGCGAGCGGCCAGCGCCGCGGGCGCGATAGCCGCGATCCGGCCCGGGTCAGTCCGAGGACCGGTCTCCGGACTCTCCGGCCCGGTGTCGGAGGGCGCTGTTCTCGTCCTCCAGCTCGAGCACCATCCCGATCCCGGCCAGGTTCAGCCCCGCCTCCAGCAGGTCCCCGATCCGCCGCAGCCGGTCGAGGTCGTCGGCGCTGTAGCGACGGGTGCCGCCCTCGGTGCGATCCGGCTCCAGCAGACCCCGGGCCTCGTACGCCCGCAGGTTCTGGACCCCCATCCCGACCAGCTCGGCGGCCACGGAGATCCCGTACACGCCGCGCCGGCGGTCGGGTTCCGACATGGTGGCTCCCCTCTGATTCCTCGCCGATTTCCTGTGGTCCGGGCTTGCCTCATCCTGCCACGGATGCTACAAAATACCTATAGCGCATGCCACAGATCGCGGCCCGCGTCCTGTGGCCTCCCGGAGCATCGTGACAGCAGACGGAGGTGATGAATGATGCTGATGCGCACTGACCCCTTCCGTGATCTCGACCGCCTGGCCCAGCAGGTCTTCGGTGCCGACGGCACCCTGGCCCGGCCCTCGGCGATGCCGATGGACGCCTGGCGGGAGGGCGACACGTTCCTGGTGGAGTTCGACCTCCCCGGCGTGGACCTCGACTCGATCGACCTGGACGTCGAGCGGAACGTGATCACCGTCCGCGCCGAGCGACCCAACCGCGCCAGCGACGCCGAGCTCCTCGCCGCCGAACGGCCCCGCGGGGTGTTCAGCCGGCAGCTGGTCCTGGGCGACAACCTCGACACGCAGCGGATCGCCGCGAGCTACCAGGCGGGAGTCCTGACGCTCCGGATCCCGGTGGCCGAGCAGGCCAAGCCGCGCAAGATCTCGATCACGCGCGAGCGCGACGACCAGCAGGCCATCCACGCCTGACCCGGGGCCCCGATGCCCTCGACGACCCACCCGACCGGTCCGGGCGACACCGACCGCACGGCGGAGTTCTGGGATCTGCTGCTGACCGATCCCGACCTGCTGCGGGCCGAGTTCGACGCCCTGGTGGCGGACGCGTGGCCCGACCGTCCCGCGGTCCCTCCTCGCCGCGGGATCCCCGGGGTCCCCCACCCCGGCGGAGGCGCTCCCGGCCACGGACCCACGGTCCGTCCGTCGTCGGCGAGACGTCGGACACCGTCGCACGGGTGGCCCCGGCAGCGCTCGCCGCCCCTGCTGGTGGCGTACGCGC
>JBMDXL010000205.1:0-1599 GCA_048594465.1 Microlunatus sp.
CGGAAGCCGCCCGTGGTCGGACAACGCACGCGTTCCGGCCGCCAGGACCCACGCAACCCGACCGTGGTCGGGAAACGCACGCGCTCGGGCGGCTGGGGCCGACGGAAGCCGCCCGTGGTCGGACAACGCACGCGTTCCGGCGGCCAGGACCCACGCAACCCGACCACGGTCGGAAAACGCACACCACCGGACCGCCAGCCGGACAACCTCGGCCAGGAGGTCAGCGGCGCAGGGTGATCTTCAGGCCGTGCTTCAGGTGCTTGTTGGGCTTCTTGGCCACCGTGTCCTGGTTGAGCGCGTAGACGGCCTTCCAGCCGCCCTTGACGTGGTAGCGCTTGGCCAGCTTCTTGAGCGAGTGGGTCTTCTTCGTGACGGTGGCGACCTTGGTGGCCTTCAGCTTGGCCAGCTTCGCGGCCTTGGCCTTCTTCTGCTTCGCGGTCAGCTTGGACGAGCTGCTGGAGGAGCCCGGCTTGGCGCTGCGGCTCGCCTTGCCGCTGGACTTGGTCAGCCCGGCCTTGCGTCCGCAGCCGCCCCAGGCGCCCGCGCCCTGGCCGGCAAGCACTCGGCGGGCGACGGCGATCTGCTCGGACTTGCTGGCCCGGTGCGCCTGGCTGCCGTACTTCTTGCCGCCGTACGCGCGCCAGGTGCGGGCCGAGAACTGCAGCCCGCCGTAGTAGCCGTTGCCGGTGTTGATCTTCCAGCGGCCGCCGCTCTCGCACTTGGCTACGCGGTTCCAGACACCGCTCTTGGCCTCGGCCGGGCGGGCGACACCGGCCGACAGGCCGAGCGCCAGGGCCAGGGCGGCCACGACGCCGATCAGTCGCTTCAGCAGGGTGGAGGTCACTCGGGGTTCCCCTTCGCTCGTCCGGGTCCACGGCGGACCCGGTGCCAGACGCATCGATCACGTCCAGATCACAGAGCACGTCGCAAAGGGGAAGGCGGCGAGGTCGTTGATAACGAAATGGACACCGAGCGTGGCGATACCGTAAGCGAGATCTCAGGATTGCGCCACCTCGCCACCCGAACCGTGATGGGGCCGGGGGCGGAAGGAATCCCTCCGAGATGTCACCGTTGCGCCAGCTCCGCGCGCCGGCACCAGGGCTAGCGGCGGGCCAGACCGATCAGGGTGGACTCGACGGCCAGCAGCGGTGCCACGTTGCCCTCCAGCGACTCCCGGCAGGCCAGCAGCGCGTCGATCTTGTGCAGGGTGGCCTCCGGGGTCGACGAACGGGCCATCACCGCGATCTTGGCGGCCAGGTCGTCGTTGATCAGCGGAGCGCCCGCGCCGGTCTGGACACTGAGCAGGTCCCGGTAGAAACCGGTCAGCTCGGTCAGGGCCCGGTCGATGGCGTCCCGCTGCAGCCGCTTGGCCCGCGCCTTCTGCGAGTCCTCGAGGTCCTTGATCGCCGCGGCGGCCTGGCGGGGCCGGGCGCCCTTGGTGCCGAACCCGAGCGCCTCCTCCAGGTTCTTGCGCTCGCGGGAGTCCAGCTCGGCGGTGGCGGTCGCCGCCTCCTCCGCCGCGGTCTTCACCAGCGTGTCCGCCGCCTGCAGGCAGGCGGACAGGTCCTTCAACCGGAACGGGATCTCCAGGATGGCCCG
>JBMDXL010000206.1:0-7028 GCA_048594465.1 Microlunatus sp.
GCCGGCGACCTCGCGGGGCCGGCCCCGACGGCGGACGGTCTGCTCGTCCGGGCCGAGGTCATCGACACCTTCGGCACCGTGCTGAGCCGCCCGTGGCAGCACCCGGTCGAGCGTCTCGAGGCCGGCCGGCCGCTGGTGATCGACTCCCCGTCGCTCCGGCTGGACCCCGCGTACCTGTCCGGCGTGGAGGAGGAGGTCGGCGCCGAGATCGTCGTCGACGTCCGGACGGCCGACGGCGAGTCGCTGGCTCGGGTCACGCACCCGATCCGCGTGCAGGCGGCCCGCCAGTGGACGTTGGACCCGGCGGCGCCGGTGCTGTCGCTGGAGATGCTGGCGGCCTTCGTCCAGCCCAACCACCCGTCCCTGCCGGCGCTGGTCTCCGAGGCCGCGCAGATCCTGGAGAAGGCGACGGGCAGCGGGTCGCTGGCGGTCAGCCACGCCACCCCGGAGCGGATCGACCAGGTGGTCGGCGCGGTCTTCACCGCGCTCCACGACCGCGACATCTACTACGCGCAGCCGCCGGCCAGCTGGGGGTACGGCCAGAAGGTCCGCACTCCCGGCGACGTGCTGACCGACCGGCTCGGGACCTGCCTGGACACGACGCTGCTGCTGGCCTCGGCTCTGGAGCACGTCGGGATCACACCGGTGCTCTGGATCGCCGCCGGACACGCGTTCCTGGGCTACTGGCGGGAACCGGAGCGCGGGCTGCCGGACGCGGCCAGCACCCAGATCGCGGTGCCCGCCAACGCCGTCGACCTCGAGCTGATGGGGGTGCTGGAGACCACGTTGGTGACCCGGGAGCGCCGCCCGCCCCGTGACCTCGTCCGTCGGGCCCGGCAGGCCCCGCGCGACGCCTACTTCCTCGGCGGCACCGCCGAGCTGCTCGGGGTGGTCGACCTCGGGATGGCCAGGATGCTGCGGGTCTACCCGCTGCCGGCCCGCCGGGTGCGGACCGACGGAGCCGTCGAGGTGATCGAGTACGTGCCCGCCCAGCCGACGACTCCGCGGCCCGGGCCGGGGCCGGCGGACGGCTCGTCGTCGCCACCCCCGGGACCGGGGTCGGCCACGGTGCGGTCCGCGCGGGCGGTGACGGAGCCGGCGCCGCCCCGGGTGCAGGCCTGGAAGAACGCCCTGCTGGACCTGACCCTGCGCAACAAGCTGCTGAACCTCCGCCAGCCGATGACGCAGGTGCCGCTGCTGCTGCCGCCCGAGCACCTCGGGGTGCTGGCCGGCCAGCTGCAGGACGGGCGGACCATCGCGGTGCGGGCGGTCGACGACCTCACCGGCGCCGTGGTCAGCGAGGGGGCCCGGGACGCGTACGCGCTGCCGGCTGACGTCCAGCGCGCGATGCTGGTCAGCAAGGGCACCATCTACTCCGGCCACGCGCGCGACGACCACGACCGTGCTTTCGCCCGGCTGCGCTACCGCGCCCGGACCGGTCGCGAGGAGACCGGTGCCAACCCCCTGATGCTCGCCCTGGGTCGGCTGGACTGGCAGCTGGGGGACCGCACCCTGGCGGCCCCGCTGCTGCTGCTGCCGGTCGACATCAAGGGCGTGGTGATGCCGTACCGGTTGGCGGCCGACCCCTCCGGCGACGTCACCGTCAACCTGTCCCTGCTGGAGAAGCTGCGGGTCGAGTTCGGGTTCGCGGTGCCCGGGATGGACGCGCTCCCGGCGCGCGTCGACGGTGACGGCATCGACGTCGAGGCGGTGGTGCGCCGGTTCCGCGAGGCGATCGCCGCGGCCGGTCTGTCGTTCCGGGTGGAGAGCGAGGCCCGGCTGATCATCGGCGGCTTCACCGGGTTCCTGCTGTGGCGCGACCTCGACGAGCACTGGCCGCGGTTCGTGCAGCGCCCGCTGGTCCGGCAGCTGCTCGACGGGACGGTGACCGACACCGTGGACGCGGCGGTCTTCGCCCCGCCCGCGGACGGGGTCGGCGCTCCCGAGCGGTCCGTCGGGCCGGCAGAGACGTCGGCCCCGACCGTGGCCGCCCTGGACGCCGTGGTGGCCACCGCCCCGATCCCGGCCGACGGGGCCCAGGCCCAGGCGATCGCCGCCGCCCGGGACGGGCACAGCTTCGTGCTCGAGGGGCCACCCGGCACGGGCAAGTCGCAGACGATCACCAACATCCTGGCCGACCAGTTGGTGCAGGGCCGCCGGGTGCTGTTCGTGGCCGAGAAGGGTGCCGCCCTGGACGTCGTCCGGCACCGCCTCGGGGAGATCGGGCTGCTGCCGTACGCGCTGGACCTGCACGACCACAACGCCCGTCCGGCGGAGGTCCGGGCCCGGCTGCGCACCGCGCTGGCGCAGCGGGCCCACCCCGACGACGACGGCTACCGGGCCGCCCTCGGTGAGGTCGAGGGGGCGGCCTCGGCGCTGCGCGGCTACGCCGACCGGCTGCACCGTCGGAACCGCGCGGGTCTGTCGCTGTGGAGCGCCCGGGCGACCACCCTGGCCCGCGGACCGGGTCCGACCCTGACGATCCCCCCGGGTGTGCTGAGCGCGGACGACAGCCTGCGGGGCTCGGCGGGTCTCGATCTGGAGGGTCTCCGCCGGCTGGTGAGCGGTGCCGCCGACGACCTGGGTGCCCTGGACCCGGACGTGTCCCGGGCCTGGGGCTTCGTCGGGCCGCGGGACGAACCGCTCGCGCCCGTCGCGCTGTTCGCGCTGCTGCCGGCGGCCGACGCCGCCGTGGCGGCGGCCAGCACCGCGATCGACCGGCTGAGCCCGGGCACGGCCGGCCTGCTGCGGGCGGCCTCCACCTGGGAGCGGTTGCGGGATGTGGTCGGACTGCTGTCCGCGCCTCTCGACGGGCACGAGCTGGCCGAGCTCGGCAGCGCCCGCTGGTCGGCCGCCCGGGCGGAGCTGACCAGCCGCACCGACACCCTGCGCCGTGCGGCGGCCCCGGCGCTGGCCGACTTCGCGCCCGGGGTCCTCGACGTCGACCTCGGTCCGATCCGGCAGGAGCTGCGCCTCGCCGAGCACTCGTTCTTCCTGGGTCGCAAGGGTCGCCTGCTGACCGCGGCCGCCCCGGTGCTGCGCCACCTGCGACCCGGCCGGGAGGTGCCGCCCAAGGAGCTGCCGGCCCGGGTCGACGCCCTGGCTGGTCTGGCCGAGCAGCACGGGTCCGTGCTCGCCGGCTGGCAGGCGCTGCCGGGGCTGGGCCGGCTGCCGACCGGGACCAACCTGCTGAGTGAGGACGGCGAGCGTCGGCTGGGGGCCGCTCTGCAGGCCGCCGACAGTCACGTCGCCGCCCTCGACCGGCTCGGTCCGCGGACAGCCGCGGAGACGATCAGCGTCCGGCAGAGCGAGCCCGGACTGGCGGACACCCCGGCGGCTGCCCTCACCGAGGCGCTGACCCGGCTCGAGGCGGTCCTCACCCTCACCGGCAGCCGCCCGCTGGACCAGGCGGCGTACGGGGCGGCCGGGCTGCTGGACGCCTGGCGGGACGGCGTCGCCCTCCGCACGGCCGATGCCCCGCACGGCCCCGCGCTGCGTCGCTGGCTGCGCGCGGCGGCCGCGGTGGAACCGCTGGCCGTCGAGCTGCCGGAGGCCCGCTGGCAGCTGCTCAGCGTCCAGGTGCCCGGCACGGAGGCGGTCGCCGCCCTGGAACGCGGGATGGCCGAGGCCGCCCTGATCGAGCGCTGGGACGACGGCGGGTTCGGCGGGTTCGACGCCGCCGGTCAGGACCGCCACGTCAGCCGCTTCCTCGGGGCGGCCGAGACCGTCCGGGCGGCCTCCACCTCGGTGCTGCCGGCCCGGCTGATCGGGGCGCGACCCTTCGGCACCGGCACCGTGTTCGGCCGGGTCGCCGCCCTGGAGCGCGAGGTGGGGCGCAGCCGCGGCGGGCTGAGCGTCCGGTCGCTGATCAGCACGTACGGCGAGGTGATCGCCACGATCACGCCGTGCGTCCTGGTCAGCCCGGACTCGTTGGCCCGGTTCATCGCGCCCGACGCGATGGAGTTCGACCTGGTCGTCTTCGACGAGGCGTCCCAGATCACCGTCCCGGACGCCATCGGCGCCCTCGGCCGGGCGGCCGCCTGCGTGGTGGCCGGTGACTCGCAGCAGATGCCGCCGTACAGCTTCGGGCAGGCCGGCGCCGACGAGAGCGAGGACCTCGACCACGGGGACTTCATGGTGGTGCCCGACGAGGAGAGCGTGCTCTCGGAGTGTGTGCAGGCGGGGCTGCCGCGGCTGTGGTTGTCCTGGCACTACCGCAGCCGCGACGAGAGCCTGATCAGCTTCTCCAACGCGCAGTACTACGAGGACCGGCTGTCCTCGTTCCCCGCGTTCCCCGGGCAGCTGTACGACACCGGCGTCAGCTTCACCCGGGTGGACGGCACCTTCCTGCGCAGCGGCACCCGGGGCACCGAGAAGGGACTGCTGCGGACCAACCCGGTCGAGGCGGCGGCGGTGGTCGAGGAGGTGCTGCGGCGCTGGCGGCAGCGGGAGCGCTCGATCGGGGTGGTCACCTTCAACATCCAGCAACGGGCGCTGATCGAGTCGATGCTGTGGGACAGCGAGCTGGAGGGACTGCGGGAGTCCCTGGCCAGCAAGGACGACGGGCTGTTCGTGAAGAACCTGGAGAACGTCCAGGGTGACGAGCGGGACGTGATCATCTTCTCCACCGGCTTCTCGGTGGACGCGAACGGCGTGCTGCCGCTGAACTTCGGACCGCTGAACCGCTCCGGCGGTGAGCGTCGACTGAACGTGGCCGTCACCCGGGCCCGGCGCCGGGTGATGGTGTTCTCCTCCTTCGAGCCCGAGGACGTCCGGGCCGAGCAGACGTCCTCGGTCGGCATCCGTCATCTGCGGGCCTACCTGGAGCAGGCCAAGTACGGCGTCGGCCCGCGGGTGCGCAGCGAGGTGGCGATCGACCGGCACGCCGAGCAGGTGGCCGCCGCCCTGCGTGACGCCGGGTGCGTGGTGCAGACCGAGGTCGGGCTGTCGGAGTTCCGCATCGATCTCGCCGTGGCGGCGCCCGGCCGGGGCGACACCCCCACGCTCGCGGTGCTGCTGGACGGTCCGGTCTGGGCCGCGCGGGCCACCACCGGCGACCGCGACGGGGCGCCGGTGAGCGTGCTGTCGTCGATCATGGGCTGGCCCGGGGTCGCCCGGGTCTGGCTGCCGGCCTGGATGGCGGACCCCGAGGGGGTGGTCCGGGACCTGGTGGCCCGGGCCCACGCCTCGGCGGAGACGCCCCGACAGGTCGGCGAGGTGACCGCGTCGACGTCCTGGCAGGCCTACGAGCAGTCGGACGACAGCGCGGCCGAGCCGGGGGAGCCCGTCGCATCGGAGACCGGACCGCTGGAGCCCGAGGCGGCGGATGAGCATCCGGAACCGGACCTCGACGAGCCGCTGCCGGAGAACCCGGAGGCCGACGCGGACACGCGACCGGAGACGGCGGAGAGCACCGGCGAGGCGGAACCGCCGGCCTCGGACCTCGAGCCGTACGCGGAGACCGACCTGGGGCCCTATCCCGCCTCCGTGCTGGAGCGGATCGACCACGACCCGCGGGCCCGCCGCGAGGTGGTCGCCGTGATGCGCCAGATCATCGAGGAGTCGGGCCCGATCGGTGTCGAGCGCCTCGGTCGGCGGCTGGTCAAGGCGTACGGGCGCAGTCGGCTGGTCGACCACCGACTGGCCCAGCTGCGCGCACTGCTGCCCGACGACGTCCGGCGGGACCGCGAGGAGGGCTTCTGCTGGCCGCCGGCCCGCGACCCGCGGGACTGGACCGGCTTCCGGGTGTCAGGTGACCCGAAGCAGCGGCCGGTGACCGACATCGCGCTGCGGGAGATCGCGAACGCGATGGCCTACGTGGCCGGTCAGGCGATGGGCATCGGCACCGACGAGCTCTTCCGGCAGACGTACCGGCTGTTCGGGGGGAACCGGCTGACCGAGCCGGTGCGCTCCCGCCTGGCCGCTGCCCTGGCCGTCGGCATCGCCTGCGGCCGGCTGCTGGAGCGGGCCGGAGTGATCACGCGGGACAGCCGCGCGGCTCAGTGAGCCCAGCCCGGCGTGTCGCGCCCGTGAGGTCGCTTGAGACCCCCGTTTGTCCCGAAAGCCCCGAGTCCGTGAGGGACTCGGGGCTTTCGTGGCTCAGCTGCGGATGATCAGCAGTCGTAGTACATCTCGAACTCGTGCGGGGTCGGGCGCAGCCGCACGGCGTCGATGTCGGCGCGCTTCAGCTCGACCCAGGTCTCGATCAGGTCGGGGGTGAAGACGTCGCCCTGGAGCAGGAACTCGTGGTCGGCCTCGAGCGCGTCGAGAGCACCGCCCAGGCTGTCCGGGACGGTGGGCACGTTGGCGTGCTCCTCCGGCGGCAGCTCGTAGAGGTCCTTGTCGATCGGGGCCGGCGGCTCGGTCTTGTTCTGGATGCCGTCCAGGCCGGCCAGCAGCAGAGCGGCGAACGCCAGGTACGGGTTCGACGACGGATCCGGGCAGCGGAACTCGACCCGCTTGGCCTTGGGGTTGGTGCCCGTGATCGGGATCCGCATGGCCGCCGAGCGGTTGCGCGAGCTGTAGACCAGGTTGACCGGCGCCTCGAAGCCCGGCACGAGGCGGTGGAAGCTGTTCACGCTCGGGTTGGTGAACGCGAGCAGCGCCGGGGCGTGGGCCAGGATGCCGCCGATGTACCAGCGGGCCAGGTCCGACAGACCGCCGTAGCCGGCCTCGTCGTAGAAGAGCGGGTCGCCGCCCTTCCACAGCGAGGAGTGCACGTGCATGCCCGAGCCGTTGTCGCCGAAGATCGGCTTGGGCATGAAGGTCGCGGTCTTGCCCGCGGCCCAGGCGGTGTTCTTGATGATGTACTTGAACTTCTGCAGGTCGTCACCGGCGCTCAGCATGGTGCTGAACCGGTAGTTGATCTCCGCCTGGCCGGCGGTGCCGACCTCGTGGTGGGACCGCTCGACGGTGAGGCCCGCGGCCTCCAGGTTCAGGGTCATCACGTCACGCAGGTCGGCGAAGTGGTCGACCGGCGGGACCGGGAAGTAGCCGCCCTTGTACTTGACCTTGTAGCCGCGGTTGCC
>JBMDXL010000207.1:0-4473 GCA_048594465.1 Microlunatus sp.
GGCGTTCGGCACCATGACCGACGTCTCACCGCTGGTCGCGCTGAGCAACGCGATCGTCGCCGGCTGGCCACGGGGGCAGCGGCTCGCGTACGTCCACGCCCCCTTCGCCGCAGCCGACCAGCCGGCCACCACGGACCCGGCGTTCTACGCGCCGTTGACCGGTCTGCGGCTGCCGACCGGCACGACCTTCGTGGCCGGCTTCGCTCACGAGGCGCAGGCGCTGAGCGACCAGCTCACGGTGCGGTCGCTGATCGAGGACCGGCTCGGCCAGGCCGTCGACATCTCCGCGGCGTGCGGGCTGGGTCGGCGTAAGCCGGCCGACGGTCGGGCGGTGCTGGAACGCACCGCCGAGCTGCTCGACTGATCCTCTCCCGGCGGGTCCCCGGGCCGGGTCAGTGGACCCGGTGGGCGACCTTCGTCCGCGACTTCACCGTCACCCGGAAGCCCAGGTAGCGGCGGGTCAGCAACCGGATCTGGGCGTCGATGGCGGGCAGGCAGAAGAAGATCGGACCGACCAGCGGCAGACCGGCGAACTCGCCGACCATCTTCACCCAGACCCGCCGGGACCGTTCCGCCGGCCGCTTGGGCAGCAGGCTCAAGGCCACGACGGCGGAGATGACCAGACTGAGCGGCGCGACCACCAGCGACAGCAGGTTGGCCAGACCGGCGAGCTCGGACAGCATCAGGCTGGAGTGGGTGACGATCGGCTGCAGGTAGTTCGACAGCGGCCGCAGGCAGAGGATGAGCAGCGGCACGGTCGCCCACAGGTGGAACTGGGTCAGCTGCCGGAAGGTCTGCAGCGCCTTGTCCCGCCACGGGATCCGCTCGTTGAGGACGTTCTGCTCCATCAGGTACGGGAAGTCGATCACCCCGTAGGACCAGCGCCGGATCTGCTTGTACTGCTCCTTCATCGTCGCCCACCAGCTGTGCGAGTGCACGGCGTCGAGGTAGACCGGCAGGTGCAGCGGCACCGTCTTGGCCCGGCCGTCGCTGCCGTAGTACATCCGCCAGTACTGCCGGGAGTCGTCCGGGATGACGTTGGTCGACCAGTAGTTGACCCCGACCAGGGCCTTCATGCCCAGGGCGTGCGAGGAGAAGATGCGCAGCCGCTCCGGCCGGGTGGAGTCGACCAGGGTCCACATGCTCGCGACGTAGCCGACCAGGCGCGAGGCGGTCGGCACCTCCCAGGCGTTGTTGTGGAACAGCAGCACCGGCTGGTAGCTGTCGACGTCGCGGTCCGGGTTGGTCAGGTAGGTGTAGCTGAGCACCGTGAAGTAGTGCGGGCTCGGCCGGGTGTCGGAGTCGAACGCCGAGACGATGACCTGCTCGTCGGTGATGCCGTGGCGGTGCAGCTCCTGGCGGGCCAGCTGGGCGCCCCAGCTGATGTTGGCGCCCTTGACGCGGCCCTCGCCCGGCAGCCCGTCGGGGTGCTGGGTGGCCAGGAAGTGGCCGAACCGGTGCGCGTACGCGGCCTTGATGCCGGCGATCTCCGCCTCGCCCCACACCGGCGAGCGACCCTCGAAGGTCAGGCAGATCATCAGCCGGTCGGCCGGGAAGTCGGCGGCCAGGATGGCGTCCAGCGACTGCTCGATGATGTCGCTGGACTCGCTGTAGACGGTGATCACCTCCAGGTGGTGCACGTCGTCCGGCGCGGGCACGTCGGGGCCGCTGTGCACCCAGGCGTTGAGGGCGTGCAGCTCCTCGACCTCGGACCGGGTCAGGTCCGGGCGGTCGACGAGCTCGTGGATCCGCGCGTACGGGTCGGTCAGGTGCCGCAGCCGCTGGTGCCAGTCGATCGCGCGGTAGCGCTTGATCGTCCGGTACTCCTTGGCCTGGCGGAAGGCGAGGCTGAGCGAGACGCCGAGCCAGAACAGCAGGTAGCCGCTGAAGGCCAGATACGCAGCGGTGGGAGAGACGACCAGCAGCAGCACCGGGATCAGCACCGGCAGCACCAGCATCACGGCAGGCAACGACTCCAGCACCCGCTGGGTCTGGTAGGCGGCGCGCGTGACCGGCGGCTTCTCGGCGCTGGTCAGAAAGCCCGATGCGACGACGGAATCGGTGATCGGAACTCTCCTTGGCGTCGGGCCGAGCCGGGAGCTGGTGGGTCCGGCGGCGGTCGTGGTGGTGTGAACCGGCGACGGTGGCCGCCTACCTCACGTCATAGATGGTATCGGACGGACCCGCTGTGAGCCGAGTGGGAAACCCTGCGCTCAGCGTGCCCGGTGACGAAACTCACCCTAGTGGGAGGCCCCGACAGCGACCCGGTCCGACGCGCGGTGTCGACGCGCGGTCGGTGGCTCCGCCTCGGGCCCGGGAAGGCTGGAACATTCCGTCAGTCGACGGCAACTCCGGAGCCTAGGCACCCCGGGTGATCGAACATTCCGTCATCTGACGGCATCTGCGGCGTCCCGAACCCTCGACGCACGAACATTCCGTCACTCGACGGCATCTGCCGACCTCGAGCACCCGGGAGATCGAACATTCCGTCAGTCGGCGGCCATGTCGCGCGCCGAACCCGGCTCGAGGTCACGCAATCCGTCGACTGACGGAATCTTCAGATCCGCCCGAGCTCGTCCGGCCCAAGTCCGTCCGGCCGCGCCCGTCGCCCCCGGGCACGTCCGCGCACGGCCGGTCCCCGGGGACGGTCGACCGGCCCGGCCACCGTTTGCGACTCCCGGGCGCCAAGCGCCCCCAGTCCTGCGGCCCCGGTCACCGTTCGCGACTCGTCGGCGCCAGACGGGGATCAGCAGCCGCCTCCGACCACCGGATCTCGCCGGCGAGCCACGAACGGCAGATCCGGACGCGCGCAAACCACCAAGGGCGCACCCGGAGCGCACGCAATCCGTCGACCAGCGGAATCGTCAGATCCGCCCGCGCGAGACCACGACCGGCCACGCCCACCGGGCCAGCGCGTACGAGAGGTCAGCTCAGCTGCAGACCGCGCCCACGTTGGCCGACTTGACCAGCTTGGCGTACTTGGCCAGCACCCCGCGGCGGGCCGGCCGCGGAGTCGGGGTCCACGACGCACGACGACGCTCCAGCTCGTCGGCATCGACGCCCAGCTCCAGGGTCCCGTTGGCCACGTCGAGGGTGATCGGGTCGCCGTCCTGGACCAGGGCGATCGGGCCGCCCTCGGTGGCCTCGGGGGCGATGTGGCCGACACACAGACCGGTGGTGCCACCGGAGAAGCGGCCATCGGTGATCAGCATGACGTCCTTGCCCAGACCAGCTCCCTTGATCGCCCCGGTGATGGCCAGCATCTCCCGCATCCCCGGACCACCCTTCGGCCCCTCGTAGCGGATGACGACCACGTCACCGGCGGACACGGTGCCGTCCTCCAGCGCGTCCATCGCCGCCCGCTCCCCGTCGAACACGCGCGCCGTGCCCGACCACACCTCGGTGTCGAAGCCGGCGCTCTTGACCACCGCCCCCTCCGGAGCCAGCGAGCCGTGCAGGATCGTGATGCCGCCGGTCGGGTGGATCGGGTTGCTCAGCGCCCGGAGGATCGTGCCGTCCACGTCCGGCGGGGCGATGTCGGCCAGGTTCTCCGCCATCGTCTTGCCGGTCACGGTCAGGCAGTCACCGTGCAGCAGACCGGCGTCCAGCAGCGCCTTCATCACCACCGGCACGCCGCCGACCCGGTCGACGTCGTACATCACGTACCGGCCGAACGGCTTCAGGTCGCCCAGGTGCGGGACCTTCCTGCCCACCCGGACGAAGTCGTCCAGGGTCAGGTCGACCTCGGCCTCGTTGGCGATGGCCAGCAGGTGCAGCACCGCGTTGGTCGAGCCGCCGAAGGCCATCACCACGGCGATGGCGTTCTCGAACGCCTCCTTGGTCAGGATCTGGCGGGCGGTGATGCCCTGTCGCAGCATCTCCACCGCGGCCATCCCGCTGCGGCGGGCGTAACCGTCGCGGCGCCGGTCCACGGCGGGCGGGGCGGCCGAACCGGGCAGGGACATGCCCAGGGCCTCAGCCGCCGAGGCCATCGTGTTGGCCGTGTACATGCCACCGCAGGCGCCCTCGCCGGGGCAGATGGCCTTCTCGATCTCGGTCACCTGCTCGCGGGTGATCAGCCCGCGCATGCAGGCGCCGACCGCCTCGAAGGCGTCGATGATGGTGACGTCCTTGTCCCCCACCTTGCCGGGCATGATCGAGCCGGCGTACAGGAAGACCGACGCGAGGTCGAGCCGGGCCGCGGCCATCAGCATGCCCGGCAGCGACTTGTCGCAGCCGGCGAGCAGCACGGTGCCGTCGAGGCGCTCGGCCTGCACCACGGTCTCGACGGAGTCGGCGATCACCTCGCGCGACACCAGGGAGAAGTGCATGCCCTCGTGGCCCATCGAGATGCCGTCGGAGACCGAGATGGTGCCGAACTCGAGCGGGTAGCCCTGCGCGAGGTGGACGCCGTCCTTGACCGCCTTGGCCAGCCGGTCGAGCGACAGGTTGCACGGGGTGATCTCGTTCCAG
>JBMDXL010000208.1:0-9334 GCA_048594465.1 Microlunatus sp.
TGACCTCGTCGTCGCCGACGTGCACGAGGACCTGGTCTTCCTGGGCTCGGCGGTCAAGGGCGTCGCCGCCGGGGGCCGACCCGCGCTGGCCTCCACCACCCGGCACTCCACGGCCGATCACCTGATCGCGGCGCTCGCCGCCGGTTTCACGGTGGTCGGCTACCAGGAGACGCCCAGGCCGTCGACGTGGACGTCGACGGGGACGGGGACGGACCCGGAGGCCGAACCGGAGCCGCTGCCCGAGCCGACGCGCGAGATCGGGGAGTGGCGGCTGTGGCCGTGGGCGTTGCTGGACTTCGACCCAGCGGCGAGCCGGGCCGCCTGGCACCACCCGGCGATCATGGTGTGGCACCTCCGCCGCGCCGACTGAGCGGTCCTCTCGACGTCGGGTCCGGGGGTCTGGAGGGCGCGACTAGCGTGGGACGCGCCGGGCGGGACCCTTCACCGCCCGGTCGTTCACGAAAGGACCACCATGACCATCATCGTCGTCGGAGCCGGCCTCGCGGGCGGGACCGCCGTCACCGAGCTCCGGGACCAGGGCTACGACGGCCGGTTGATCTTGATCGGCTCCGAGTCGCACCCGCCGTACGAGCGGCCGCCGCTGTCCAAGGGCTACCTCCTGGGCAACGACCCGATCAAGGACGCCCTCGTGCACGAGGAGACCTGGTACGCCGAGCACGACGTCGACTTCCGGCCCTCGACCACGGTCACCGCTCTCGACCTGGCCGCCCACCAGATCACGGCCGGCGACGAGACGCTGAGCTACGACAAGCTCCTGCTGGCCACCGGTTCGACCCCGCGTCCGCTCCGTCTCGCCGAGGAGTCGGGGACGCCGACCGCCTACCTGCGGACCATCGAGGACAGCGACCGGCTGAAGGTCGCGTTCGCCGCCGGGGCGAAGATCGCCGTGGTGGGGGCCGGCTGGATCGGTCTGGAGGTGGCGGCGGCGGCGCGCGAGGCGGGCTGTGAGGTGACCGTGTTCGAGCAGGCGGAGCTGCCGCTGGTCGGCGTCCTCGGTCCCGAGATCGCGCAGGTCTTCGCCGACCTGCACCGGGCCCACGGCGTGGACCTGCGGCTCGGCGCCTCGGTGACCGCCGACGACCTGCGCGGTGCCGACCTGGTGGTGGCCGGCATCGGCGTCGCCCCGAGCGTCGAGCTGGCCGAGGCCGCCGGGTTGCGGGTCGACGACGGCGTCCTGGTCGACGCGCAGCTGCGCACCTCCGACGCGTCCGTGTACGCCGTCGGTGACATCGCCAACCACGACCACCCGACCCTCGGCCGACGGGTCCGGGTCGAGCACTGGGAGACCGCGATCGAGCAGGGCAAGACGGCGGCCCACAACCTGGCCGGTGCCAGCGAGGCCTACGACCGGTTGCCGTACTTCTTCACCGACCAGTACGACCTGGGGATGGAGTACGTGGGCAGCGTCGGTCCGGACGGCTACGACCGGGTGGACATCGAGGGTGACCTCGGCGGGGTGGTGAGCGACCAGGGCTCGTTCCGCGCGTTCTGGATCTCCCACGACACCGTCGTGGCCGCCATGCACGTGAACGACTGGGACGCCTCCGACGCCATCCGGGAGAGCATCGGCAGCCGCCGCTGAGCTGATCCCGGGGCAGGGGTGCTCGGACGAACCCACCGCCCCCGACGCCGCAACCCGGACAACACCCGGACAGCCGTCCGACGATGGCCCGCGACCCTTCGCAAGCCGTACCAATGATCCCTAGCATGGGAAGGTCGGGCCGCTGGCGGGGCGTTTCGGGTATCTGGACCACACCTCGGTTCTCTTCGTCTCATGGCCCGTCAGCCAACCGATCGAGAGCCGATGGACGATCTGCGCAGCACGCTGGATCCGGTGATCTTCCTGGAGAAGGTCCGCCGTCCGGTGCTGCGTGGGTTGGTCCGGGAGCGGCTCGACCGGCACGTCGCGAGTCTGTCGGATCCGGCCGGGGGGTGCTCCTGCCTGCTGGTCCTCGCCCCGCCCGGGTCGGGCAAGACGACGCTGCTGGCGCAGCTGGTGGAGAGCGACGGGCGACCCGCGGCGTGGTACCGCGCCGGCCCGGAGGACGCCGAGGAGGTGGCACTCACCCGGCACCTCGGATTCGCCCTCGGCTCGGCGCTGGCCGATCCGAGCGTGATCGAGGCGGCCGCCTCCGGACGGGTGGCCGATCTGGTCCGCGGACTCGACCGACCGACCGTGGGACCGGTCCGGTTGGTCGTCGACGACCTGCACGAGATCGCCGGTACGCCGGCGGAAGGGGCGCTGGAGACCTTCCTGCGCCTGCGCCCGCGGACGATCACGGTGGCCCTGGGCAGCCGGCGGCAGCCCGGTCTCAACACCTCGCGGCTGCTCGTGTCCGGCGAGCTGATCATGGTCGACGGTGAGGACCTGCGCTTCCGCTCGTGGGAGGTCGAGCAGCTCTTCCGCTCTGTCTACGACGCCCCGCTCAGCCCGGAGGCGGCCGCGGCGCTGACGCGCCGGACGAGCGGCTGGGCCGCCGGGCTGCAGCTGTTCCACCTGGCCACCATGCAACTGGGTCGGGCCGAGCGGGAGCGGGCCGTCACCGAGCTCTCGGGTCGCTCCCGGCTGATCCGCTCCTACCTCGCCCGCAACGTGCTGGACGGGCTGCCCGACGAGCGCCGGGACTTCCTGCTGCGGACGGCGGCGCTGGGCGTGCTCACCGGGAACCTGTGCGACGCGCTGCTGCAGACGCAGGGCAGCGCCGGGGTGCTGGCCGAGCTCGAGCGCGAGCAGTTCTTCACCACCACCTCCGACGGCGGCTTCACCTACCACTACCACCAGGTGCTCCAGACCCACCTCGAGGTGCTCCAGATCGACGAGCTGGGCGGACGTTCGGCGCGCGACCTGTACGCGCGGGCGGGGGAGCTGCTGGAGGACGCCGGCCGCCTCTCCGAAGCCGTCCGCGCGCACGCCCGGGCCGAGGACTGGGGCGCGGTCGCCCGGCTGATGCGGACGAACAGCACCGTCGTCGGCGGTGACGACACCCTGTGGCGGATGCTGGCGCTGCCCGGCGCCCCGACCGACGACCCCGGGCTGGTGCTGGCCAGCGCGCGCCGCCTGGCCCGCGACGGTCAGGTGGAAGGCGCCCTGACCGCCTACCGGGAGGCGGAGCGGCTGCTCGACGACCCGGCCTTCCGGCGCCGGTGCGCGGCCGAGCGCCAGGCCGTCGGGGTGTGGCTGCCCCAGTCCGCCACCAGCGCCCTCCCGCCCGTGCCCCAGGGGGCCGACCCGGAGTCGTCGCTGCTCCGCCTGTCCATCGAGCTGCGTCGGGTGACCCGGGACGTCCGCCGGCCGGAGTCCTACGACCGGGACTGGCTCCGCGCTCTGGCCCACCTGCTGGCCGGTGATCCGCGGACCGCCGAGCGGCTGCTCGACCGAGCGGGCGCGGCGGGCCCGACCGCCCTGGGCTGGGAGCCGCTGGCCGCGGAGCTGGTGAGCTGCCTGGCCCGGGCCCTGCACACCGCCGACGACCAGCTGGTCGGTCGGATCGAGACGGTCACCCTGAGTGCGGAGATGAACGGCTGGCCGTGGCTCGCGCGGCTCGGCCACTGCCTGCAGACGGCGCTGCAGCTGGACGGGGTGGCACCGGCCGGGCGGGTCGACGCGGAGGGCCGGGTCGACGCGGAGGGACGGGTCGACGCGGCAGCCGACCTGCTCGCCTCGCTGCGCCACCGCGACAGCTGGTCGTTGCTGGTGGCCGCGGTCGGCGTGGCGATCACCGCCGGGCGGTCCGGCGCCGACGGGCTGGCCGCGGACGCCCGGGCGGAGGTCGACCGACTGTGCGCCGAGCTCGGGGCTCCGGCGCTGGCCGGCGTCACCGAACGGCTGGGCGGCGGCCGTCCGGACCAGCCCGTCACCCTCCCGTCCCGGATCGCCGCCCCGACCCGGCTGCCCGCTCCGGCGGTCCCGCCGTCGGGCGCGGTGCGCGTCGGTCGCCGGTCGAGGATCGAGCTCCGGTGCCTGGGCGCCTTCGGTCTGCGGGTGGACGGTGTCGAGGTGGGCTGGCGGGTGCTGCGACCGAAGGCCCGCTGCCTGTTGATGCTGCTGGCGCTGCACCAGGACCGTCCGGTGCACCGCGAGCTGCTGGTCGAGACGCTGTGGCCGGAAGCCACGCTGAACTCGGGGATCCGCAGCCTGCAGGTGGCGGTCTCCAGCATCCGTCAGTGCCTGATCGTCGGCGGGGTGCCCGGGGACCCGATCCGCCGCCAGGGCGATGCGTACGAGCTCGTCCTGGCCGGCACGGTCACCGACGTCACCGTCTTCGAGCACACCGTCGACGACGCCCGGCACCTCCCCCCGCCGGCGGCGCTGGCCACCCGCCGGGCCGCGTTGGAGCTCTACCGCGGTGAGCTGCTGCCCGAGGTCGGTCCGGCCGACTGGGTGGTGGAGGACCGTGACCGGCTGCGGCTGCTGGCCGCCGGGCTCGCCGCGGCGGCCGCTTCGGACGCGATCGCGGTGGACGACCTTCCTGCCGCGCTCGAGCTGGCCCGGCGGTCGGTGACCCTGGACGCGTGCCACGACCCGGCCTGGCGGCTGCTGATCGAGACGTACGAGCAGGTCGGCGACCTGAGCGCGGCCGCTGTGGCCCGCGCCGAGCACCGGCGGGTCTGGGACGACCTGGGGGTGGTCCTCCCGCCACCGGAGGACCTCCTGCGTGGCGGTCGGCGGTCTCCGGTCGGGTGACCGCCACGCCGCGGCGTCAGCGGGAGGTCCAGGTCGGCGTCGTCAGCTCGTCGGCGTCCAGCTCGGCGTTGTCGAGCACCTCACCGTCGCTGACCCTGGTCAACCACAGGTCCCAGGTCGTGCCGGCCTTGCCGAACGCCGACTTCCGGTTCGAGACGATGACCAGGTTCTTGCCGTCGGGGGACCAGACCGGTTTGACGTCGGCGGCCTTGGTCTCGGCCACCGCGCGCTGGGCGGAGCCGTCGGCGTTCATCACGTAGACGTCGGCGTTCCCCCCGGCCCCGCCGACCAGCCGGCGAAAGGCGATCTGGCTGCCGTCGGGCGACCACGCCGGGTCGCCGTCGAGCCCCTTGGCGCCGGAGGTGATCTTCTTCGGTTCACCGGTGCCGACCAGCGGCAGCGTGTAGAGCGAGCCGCCGTCGCCCGTGGAGGACTCGCTGGCCCAGTAGAGGACCGTCTGGCCGTCCGGGGAGATGGTCACGTCGTCGAACCGCTTCGCACCCGCGTCCAGGCGCCGGACCAGACGCCCGTCGGTGCTGACCACGAGCATCCGGAAGCTGCCCTTGCCCACCCGGCAGCTGATCACCATCGTGGTGGCGTCCGCCTGGCTCCAGCTGGCCCCGGCCACGTCGTCGCAGCCGGCGGGCTCACGTTCGGCCAGGTCGCGTTCGCCGTTGCCGTCGGAGCCCATCACGTGCAACGAACCGTCCTCCAGGAAGACGATCGAGGTGCGGTCCTTCTGCAGCAGCGGGTTGGCCAGCTTGCCGTCGGGCCCCGGCAGCTTCGTCGGTTCCCCGCCGCCTCCCGCGTCCACCAGGTAGAGCGGGCGGGTGTCGGTGTCGTCGTCCTGCGTACGCATCGGCACCACCATCAGGTTCGCCGGTATCGGTGGACCGGCGGGGAGCGCGTCCGGCGAGGTCGAGCCCCCACTGGTCGAGGGTGACGCGGACGGAGTCGTCGACGGGCTGCCCGACGGGGTCGCCGGCGGCGCCGAGGACGGCGCCACCGTCTCGGTCGCCGGCGGCGCACTGACCTGGCCCACGGGTGGGGTGGCGGTGGTGTCCGGGCGGGCCAGCCAGAAGCCGATGCCGATCGCGGCGCCGATCAGGACCACACCGCCGAGGATGGCCAGGATGAGGTTCCGTCGTGAGCCGAACGGGCCGTCACCACCAGAGGCAGGTGGGTGGCCCCCTGGCCCTCCCGGGCCCCGACCGCCCGGTCCGTACGGGGGGAGCGGAGGACCACTGCGCGGGCCGGGCGGACCCGGCCGCTGACCGGGGGGTCCCGGCGGCCCCGGACGCTGGCCGGGACCGGGGGGACGTTGCTGGTACGGACCGCTCGGCTGGGGCGGTGCGCTCGCGACCCACGACGGCGGCAGGGCGGCGACCGACCCCGACGTACCGACGAGCCGCGGCACGGGTCGCCGCCCGGTGAGGGAGGCGATGATCGGGTGCTGCTCAGGCATCGGTCGCTCCAAGATGATCATGCGCCAGCGGTGCCCCGACCCGGTGGGGTGGTCGGGATGGCCCTTTCTGATCGAACTGTGACACGGCCGCCGGCCGCTCGCCAGGCACGCCGGTGCAGAACGGGGTTCCCGATCGGGCAGCACCGGGCAGGACCGCCGCGACCCCTGTGCGCTCAGGGGCGACGCCATCGAGATCCTGGTTCTCGGCTGCCGTCCCGGTCCGCCGATGAGTTCCCCCGCCCGCTGCTGTCTACCCCGACAGCAACCACGACGAGAGGACATCCCATGCCCCGCAAGGTCACCGCCCACCTGTTCAGCTCCGTCAACGGAGTGGTCGAGAGCCCCAACCTGTGGCAGTTCGACGCCTTCGGCCCGGAAGAGGGTCAGCTGATGGGCGCGGTCATCGGCTCGGTCACCGACGTGATCATCGGTCGCCGCCTCTGGCAGGAGTGGTCGGGTTTCTGGCCCGGCGCCGACGACCCGTTCGCGCAGTTCATCAACCCGGTCCGCAAGCACGTGGTCAGCAGCACGCTGTCCGGTGAGCTGCCCTGGAACAGCACCGTGATCGACGGCGACCCGATCGGCTACGTACGGCAGCTGCGGGAGGCCGACGGCGGCGACATCTCCGTCACCGGAGGGATCGACACCGTGCGGTCCCTCTTCCTGGCCGGCGTGATCGACGAGCTGATGCTGACCACCCACCCGGTGGTCACCGACGAGGGACGACGGCTGTTCGACGAGAGCGTCCCCCTCACCCGGCTGTCGCTGCTCCGCACCCAGCAGACCAGCGCCGGGAACGTCGTCCTCACCTACGCGCTGCGCCCGACCGACTGATCGTCCCGGCGGGGCCGCTACCCCTCGTTGACCTGGATCCGGTGCCGGACGTGGGCCGGGACGAGCTGACCGATCAGGGCGTCGAGGCGTTCGACGTCGATCGGGTCGTCCTCGGTCGACTCGACGATGACCACGATGGCCGGCCGCTGCTCGCCGGGGAGAGCGGCTGCCGGATCCGTCGACCACGAGCAGGCTCCGGACTCCTGCACCTGCACGTCGACCCCGAGGGCGGCCTCCAGGGCGAGCTCGATCCCCCGACGGGTGCCGCGCCTCGCGTGCAGCTCGCCGGCCGAGGCCAGCAGCCTGCGCTGCAGATCGAGGTCGCCACCGGGATCGACCTCCACCCCCAGCCAGTGGCCGAGCCAGGGGAGCATGTCGTCCGGTGTGGTCGCCAGATCCAGGTAGGACGAGAACGCGTCCAGACTCATCAGCACCGGGGCCAGCACCTCGTCCAGTCCCGCACACAGCTGCTGGGCGAACGGGTCCTCGCGGAGCATCGCGGGCAGGGTCGACGCCAGCGGCAGCGCACTGCGCGCGCCGTCGATCGTCCCCCTCACCGGTCCGCTCCCGGTGGCGGCGAGCCCGTCACTTCACCACCCGGACCTGGTGCTCGAAGGAGTAGACGAGGGCGGCCGGGTCGATGTCGATCCGCTGCGTGGCCGATCCCCGGCGGCCGGTGACGGGCTCGGCGGGGAACAGCGCGACACTCACCTCCCGGGCCATGTCGACGCCCGGGATCCGGGCCAGGGCGGCGTGCACCTCGTGGGACTGGACCGAACGGCCGAACGGCCACCCGGCGCCGTCGGGGCCTCCGACCAGGGGGTGGTAGAGCCGGTAGAGCGCGCGCAGCACCTCGGTCCGGACCTCGCTCGGTTCGTAGAGCGGCCGACAGCTCAGACTGACCACCGCCGTGAGCCAGGCGTAGTCGGGCGGTTGCACCAGCAACCGGGTGCCGACGAGGCGCCGCGCGTCCAGGCTCTCGGCGATGCGCTCCAGGGTGGCGGCCGGGGGATCCAGATCGGCCCGCTGGATCCGCCCGAGCTCGTCGCTGGCCACGTGCGGCACCACCAGGAGCCGGACACCGGCGCCCCCGTCGGCCACGTCCGGGGCGCAGTGGACCCGCGCGGCGTCCGGCGCCACGTCCCGGGCGAGCTGCTCGAAGTCCTCGGCGGTCACCGCCCGCCCCCGGGAGCGCAGCAGCAGCGGACCGCGGGTCTTCGCGTCGGCCAGCGTCTCCGACTCCGCGCCCCCGATGGCCGGCACCCGGTTCTCGACCCCGCTGACGTACGGGACGGACGTCTTGAGCACCCGCACCAGCCCCCGCCCGACGTTGCCGGCCTGGCCACCCCCGGTGCGGTACGACTCGAGCCGGAGGACGGCGCCGGCCGGCGGGACGGCGCCGTAGTGGCGGAGATCGTTGTCCGCCTCCCGCACCGCGGGCCCGAACTGGATCTCACCGGCGAACCGGTCGATCCGGACGTGCAGGTCATCGGGTCCGGAGAGGGCGAAGTGCGGCACCTCGGTCCAGGTCTGCACCCGGTCGCCGTGCAGGGCGGTGATCGTGACCGGCTCCTCCGAGGGGAGCACGGGGCGCTGCTGCAGGGTGAAGTGCTGGGCGGGAGTCCCGTCGGACCGGCCGATGACCTCTCCGCGCACCACCTCGGCGTGGACCGTGGGCGAGGTCCCGCCGATGGTGAAGGCGGTCACCGACAGGATCTGCGGCGAGGCGGTGTACGTCGGCTGGTCCGGCTCGGCCTCGATCAGCCGGCACCGCAGCCAGCCACCGCGCTGCCGCGCGATGATGGACGCCTGGTGACCGCCGGGCACGTGCAGGATCACGTCACCCGGTTTGTTGAGACCGCCGGTGTCGTCGGAGTCGACGTCGCAGGCGACCCAGCCGTCCTCCGTCCACGCCTCCCAGAGCACCGGGGGCCGGCGCGGGTCGACACCGCGGCCCGACACCTGGCACCCCAGCCGCAGGAGCACCGCGCAGTGGGGTACGGCATCCGACAGACCGATCAGCAGAGCGTCCCCGACCGTCGGGGTGGCCGAGAAGCAGCGGAACCCGGCCGGACCCGCCAGCGCAGCGGTCATGTCCGCGGGCGCTTCGCCGGCCGGGTGGGTGCCGGCCCGGGAGAAGGAGCAGGGCACGATCTCGAGCTCGCGGGTCGTCGAGAACACGATCGGGTCGGCGACGTCGGTGCGGGCCGTCGCCACCTGCGTCTCCGCCCGGACGATCACCGGCTGGGGCTGGGGGGCCGACAGCCAGAACGTCACCTCGCCCCGGGCCGCGGCCGGGGGCCGCAGCTCCACGCCGATCAGCTCGAGGT
>JBMDXL010000209.1:0-1782 GCA_048594465.1 Microlunatus sp.
GTCAAGGGACAGAGCGTCGGCGTCGGAGGGAGTGTCGGTGCCGGCGGGGTCCAGCAGGATGTGGGTGTCGCAGACGAGCAGCTCGGAGACCAGGAACTCGCCCAGACTCAGGTCGTCCTCGGCCACCGCCACGTGGGCGTCCGCCAGGGTCTCGGGCGACCAGAGCCGGTCCTCGAGCGTGCCGACGTCGATCACGACCATGACGGTGCCGACGGTCAGGCTGCGCGGAGCCAGGGCGGCGGGAGCGGTGGCGGCGCAGCCGTCGAGGACGGTGGCGGCGCTGACGCCCGGCGGCAGCACCACCAGCACGTCGGTCGACCACGGCGTCGCAGCGAGCTCGGGCAGCAGCCGGGTCAGGTCGTCGACGATGGCGCAGCTGAGGCAGCCGCTCGACGACGACGCCTCCGCCTCGTCCACGCACCACCCCGCCCGGACGATGGTGCGTCCGGCGACGGCCAGGTCGTCGCGGAGCGGCACCTGGGTGTAGCGGACGACCACCGATCCCGGGTCGTCGGTGCTGAGGTCCACCAGTGCCAGATCCTGCTCGCGACCGGTCAGCCCGCTCAGCGCCGACACCCGCATGGTGATCACGGGGTGCCCCTCGGCGGTTTCAGCGCACCGGTGCGGTAGGCCCGGACCAGTCGGCGAGGCACCTTGATCACGGTCCCCCCGACCCGCACCGGCACCAGGTCGACCGCGGCGGCCTTCCACTGCGACCGACGGTGGCGGGTGTTGCTGCGCGACGTCCGCCGCTTCGGTACCGCCATCACCAGCTCGCTTTCGTGATCCCGGGCAGCTCGCCCCGGTGGGCCATCTCCCGGAAGCGGATCCGACTGATGCCGGCTTTGCGCAGGTACCCCCGTGGACGACCGTCGACGGCGTCGCGATGGCGTACGCGGGTGGGACTGGCATCGCGCGGCAGCTTCTGCAGCGCGAGCTGGGCCGCCGCTCGCTCCTGCGGCGTGGAGGTCGAGCTCGCGATGGTCGCGCGGAGCGCCCGACGGCGCTCGGCGTAGCGGGCGACGATCGCGCGACGCTGCTCGTTCTTGACGATCTTGCTGGTCTTGGCCACGGTCAGCGCTCCTCGCGGAAATCGACGTGCCGACGCACGACCGGGTCGAACTTGCTGAGCACCAACCGGTCGGGGGTGTTGCGCCGGCTCTTGCGGGTGACGTACGTGTAGCCGGTGCCGGCGGTCGACCGGAGCTTGATCACCGGACGGTTCTCGGTGCGGCGAGCCATCACAGCCTCCCGTCACGACGCATGATGTCGGCCACCACGGCGTCGATCCCGCGCTGGTCGATGATCTTGATCCCCCGGGCACTCACCCGTAGCCGCACCGACCGCCGCAGCCGCGGGACCCAGTAGGTCTTGCGCTGGATGTTGACGTCGAACCGCCGATTGGTGCGCCGGTGGGAGTGCGAGACGTGATGACCGAAACCCGGCTGGGCGCCGGTGACCTGACAACGTTGAGCCATGGTCTCAGCATAGCGCTTAATGAAAACGAATGTCATCTACTTCTGGGTCGCGGGACTGTGGTGGGGTGGCGCCGGCCGGTCGAGGTCTTGAACATTCCGTCACTCGACGACTTCTTCGACCTCCGGCCCACCCTGGCTCGAACATTCCGTCAGCCGACCACTTCTTCAGCCCTCCGGCCCACCCCGGCCCGAACATTCCGTCACTCGACGACTTCTTCGACCTCCCGGCCCACCCCGCCCGAACATTCCGTCACTCGACCACTTCCTCGACCTCCCGGCCCACCCCGGCCCGAACATTCCGTCA
>JBMDXL010000021.1:0-2291 GCA_048594465.1 Microlunatus sp.
ACCCGGGGGCGCCGCCGGATCGACCGGGCGAGTGGCGCCGGTCGGGCCGGGGTCCGGTTCGTCGAGGTCGAACAGCTGGTCCTGGAGGGCGTCGGTGAGACCGGCCACCCCCACCCCGAGCAGCCGGATCCCGCCCGTCAGATCGATCCCGTCCAGCAGCCCCCGGGCCAGCCCGACCACGGCGTCGGCCGAGTCGGTCGGGGACCGCAAGGTGGTGGACCGGGTCTGGATCGAGAAGTCGGGCCGCCGGATCTTCACCGTCACGGTCCGCGCGAACAGTCCCGCCGTCCGCAACCGGGCCGCCACCTGGCGGGCGTCCCGTTCGCAGATCGCCGTCAGCCGGGGACGGTCGACCAGGTCGCTCTCGAAGGTGTCCTCCACCGAGATCGACTTCGTCTCGCGCTCGGCCTCCACCGGGCGGTCGTCACGGGCGTACGCGAGGTCGGCGAGCCCCTGCGCGTGCGCCTTGCCCAGGATCTGGCTCAGCTCCGCGACCGACACCTGCTGCAAGTCGGCGACCGTCCGGACCCCGATCCGCTGCAGCTTCTCCAGCGTCACCGGTCCCACGCCGGGGATGACGCTGACGGCCAACGGCTCGATCAGCGGCACCTCCGCGCCCGGGGCGACCACCACGAGACCGTCGGGCTTGCCCAGCTCGGTGGCCAGCTTGGCGATGAACTTCGAGCTGCCGATCCCCACCGAGGCGGTCAGCCCGCCGGTGGCCGTGGCCACGGCTGCCTTCACCTCGGCCACCAGTCGGCGCAGCCCCGGGTCGGTCAGCTCGACCGGCTCCCGGGCCAGGGCCAGGTCCACGAAGGCCTCGTCCAGCGACAACGGCTCGACCGCCGGGGACAGCGCCCGCAGGATGGCCATCACCTGGTCGCTGGCCCGGCGGTAGGCCGCGAACCGGGGGGTCAGGAAGGCGGCGTGGGAGGCCCGCCGGCGCGCCTCGTGGGCCGGCATGGCCGACCGGACCCCGAAGCGCCGGGCCTCGTACGACGCGGTCGACACCACCCCCCGCTGGCCGACGCCGCCGACCACCACGGCCTTGCCCCGCAACGAGGGCTTGTCCCGCTGCTCGACCGCGGCGAAGAACGCATCGAGGTCGAGGTGCAGCACGGACGGGGTGGAGCGCACCGGACCATTCTGGCCCGGGGCCCGGACGGCCGGATCGCGTCGGAGCCCAGGTGCGCTACCGGCTGGTAAGGTCAGCGGCTCCGTTTCGCGGCACCGTGGCCACCGGGTAACAATGGCTCGTTCGACAGACCGAGAGGAACGACCCTGATGGACAGCTGGCCGGGTAAGCCCTACCCCCTGGGCTCCACCTTCGACGGGAGCGGAGTCAACTTCGCCCTGTTCTCCGAGGCCGCACAGCGGGTCGAGCTCTGCCTGCTCGACGACGACCGCCAGGAGACCCGGATCGAGCTGACCGAGGTCGACGGCTACGTCTGGCACGCCTACCTGTCCGGCATCCAGCCCGGTCAGCGGTACGGCTACCGGGTGCACGGACCGTACGACCCCGCCAACGGCCAGCGCTGCAACCCGGCCAAGCTGCTGCTCGATCCGTACGCCAAGGCGATCGACGGGATGGTGGACGGCGACGAGTCGCTCTACTCCTACCGGTTCGGCGACCCCACCCAGTTCAACGAGGACGACTCCCGCGAGCACACGATGCTGTCGGTGGTCGTGAACCCGTACTTCGACTGGGGTCATGACCGTCCGCCGATGCACGAGTACCACGAATCGGTGATCTACGAGATGCACGTCAAGGGTCTGTCGATGACCCACCCGGGCGTCCCCGAGGACGTCCGCGGCACCTACGCCGCGATCGGCCACCCGGTGATCATCGAGCACCTCAAGGACCTCGGGGTGACGGCGGTCGAGCTGCTCCCGGTGCACCAGTTCGTCAACGACTCCCACCTGGTCGAGAAGGGGCTGTCGAACTACTGGGGCTACAACACGATCGGCTTCCTCGCCCCGCACAACGCCTACGCCGGTTCGGGGACGCGGGGCCAGCAGGTCACCGAGTTCAAGGCCATGGTCAAGGCCCTGCACGAGGCGAACATCGAGGTGATCTTGGACGTGGTCTACAACCACACGGCCGAGGGCAACCAGATGGGCCCCACGATCGCCTTCCGGGGCATCGACAACGCCATGTACTACCGGCTGGTGGACGCGGACAGGTCGCACTACTACGACACCACCGGCACCGGCAACAGCCTGCTGATGCGCAGCCCGCACGTGCTCCAGCTGATCATGGACTCGCTGCGCTACTGGGTCCAGGAGATGCA
>JBMDXL010000210.1:0-3102 GCA_048594465.1 Microlunatus sp.
GCAACTTCGGCGGCGCGGTCATCGACCAGCGCAGCTTCGACCGGAACGCCGCGGCGCTGGACCGGGCCAAGGCCACCGACAGCCTGACCATCGCCGTCGGCGGCGGCTACGACGACTCCGAGGGCTTCTTCATCGACCCGACCGTGCTCCTCGGCCAGGACCCGGGTGACGCCGCCTTCAGCACCGAGTACTTCGGTCCGATCCTGTCGCTGCACGTCTACGACGACAGCCGCCCCGGCGCGTACGCCGACGCCCTCCGGCTGGTCGACCAGGGGTCGGCGTACGGGCTGACCGGCGCGATCATCGCCGACGACCGCGCCGCCGTGGTCGAGGCCGATCACGCCCTCCGGTTCGCCGCCGGCAACTTCTACGTCAACGACAAGCCCACCGGGGCGGTCGTCGGTCAGCAGCCCTTCGGCGGCGGCCGCGCGTCCGGCACCAACGACAAGGCCGGCTCACCGCTCAACCTGCTCCGCTGGACCTCGGCCCGGACCATCAAGGAGACGTTCGTGCCCGCCCGGAACCACCTCTACCCGCACCAGTCCTGACTCCTCCCCCTCTCCCCACCCTCCCTTCGACGCAGACGGAGATCGACCATGCCGACGCTCACCAACCCCCTTCGCCCGGCCCTGCTCGCCGCCGCCCGGTCCGAGCGGATCGAACGCACCGTCAGCCGGTCCCGGCTGACCCGCTCACTGGTCACCCGGTTCGTGCCGGGTGCCGCCGAGGACAAGGTGATGGAGGCGGTCCGCACGCTGCTGGCCGCCGGTCGCTCCGTCTCCGTCGACTACCTGGGGGAGGACATCAGCGATGCGTCCGAAGCCGACGAGACCGTGGCCGCGTACCTGTCGCTGCTGGCCGCCTACCGTCGCCTCGAGCTGCCCGTGACCGACGGCCCTCGTCGGCTGGAGGTCTCCCTCAAGCTGTCGGCGCTCGGCCAGTCCCTGCCCGACGGTGGAGAGCAGCTCGCGCTGGTCAACGCCCGCATCATCTGCCAGGCGGCCGCCGAGGCGGGTGCGTGGGTGAACGTGGACGCCGAGGACCACACCACCACCGACTCCACCCTGGCCATCGTGGCCGAGCTCCGTCAGGAGTTCCCCGACGTCGCCACCGTGCTGCAGGCCTACCTGCACCGGACCGAGGCCGACTGCGCCGCGCTGTCCGGAAGCGGTTCGCGGATCCGGCTCTGCAAGGGCGCCTACGCCGAACCGTCGGAAGTCGCCTTCCAGGGCAAGGAAGCCGTCGACGCCTCCTACCTGCGCTGCCTGCGGGTGCTCATGCAGGGCGACGGCTACCCGATGGTCGCGTCGCACGATCCGGCGATGATCGCGGCCGCCCAGCAGTACGCGGCCGAAGCCGGGCGCGGCACCGACGACTACGAGATCCAGATGCTCTTCGGCATCCGTGACGGGGAGCAGGACCGACTGGTCGGCGAGGGCGTCACCGTGCGCACCTACGTCCCCTTCGGCGACGACTGGTACGGCTACTTCATGCGCCGCCTCGCGGAGCGCCCGGCGAACCTGGTCTTCTTCCTCCGCTCCCTCGTCGGTCGCCGGTAGCGGTCGCCGACCGGGGTCGTCGCCGGTGGCCCGGAGCCGGGCTCAGCCCAGGAGGCATAGATCCGTAACACTCCCGACGCGGGAGTCCGTAGACACCATTCGTCGCGCGGTGAATGATGTCGCCGTTACCGCGCACTGATCCCGCTGGGCTGGGTCAGCCCGCACCGAGGACCGTCAGGCTCCCCCTGACCCGAGGAATGAGGACGTCATGGGTGCACCACCGACTGAGTTGAAGAAGGGCCTCAAGCAGCGTCACCTGACCATGATCGCGATGGGCGGGGTGATCGGGGCCGGGCTGTTCGTGGGGTCCGGCGTGGTGATCGGCGGGGCCGGTCCCGGCGCCTTCCTGAGCTACGCGATCACCGGTCTGCTGATCATCATGGTGATGCGGATGCTCGGCGAGATGGCCGTGGCCAACCCGTCCACCGGGTCCTTCGCCGACTACTCGCGCAACGCCCTCGGCGGCTGGGCGGGCTTCTCGACGGCCTGGCTCTACTGGTACTTCTGGGTGATCGTGGTCGGCTTCGAGGCCGTCGCCGGCGCCAAGGTGATCCAGTTCTGGATCCCCGGCATCCCGTTGTGGGTGCTGTCGCTGGTCCTGATGCTGCTGATGACCGCCACCAACCTGTTCTCGGTCAAGTCGTTCGGCGAGTTCGAGTTCTGGTTCGCCGGGATCAAGGTGGCCGCGATCGTCGTCTTCCTCGTCCTGGGTGGCTTGTTCGTCCTGGGCCTGTGGCCCAACAAGGACATGGACTTCAGCAACCTGACCGCCCACGGCGGCTTCCTGCCCCTCGGCCCGGGGGCGATCTTCTCCGCCATCGTGGTGGTGATCTTCTCCATGGTCGGCGCCGAGATCGCGACCATCGCCGCGGCCGAGTCGGCCGATCCGGCCCGCGCCATCGCCAAGGCCACCAACTCGGTGATCGTCCGGATCGCGATCTTCTTCGTGGGATCGATCTTCCTGCTGGCCGTCATCCTGCCCTGGAACTCCGCCGCGCTGGAGGCCTCGCCGTACGTCTCGGCCTTCCAGACCATGGGCATCCCGTACGCCGACCACATCATGAACGCCGTGGTCCTCACCGCGGTGCTGTCCTGCCTGAACTCCGGTCTCTACACCGCGTCGCGGATGCTGTTCGTGCTGTCCGCCCGCCGCGAGGCACCGATGGTCCTGATGACGGTCAGCAAGGGGGGTGTGCCGCGGCCCGCCATCCTGTTCTCGAGCATCATCGGCTTCCTCTGCGTGATCGCCGCGGCCATCTCGCCGGACCGGGTGTTCCTGTTCCTGCTGAACTCCTCGGGCGCGGTCATCCTGTTCGTCTACCTGCTGATCGCCATCTCGCAGGTGGTCCTGCGCCGGCGCACCACCCCGGACAAGCTCGTGGTCAAGATGTGGCTGTTCCCCGCGCTGTCGATCATCGTCATCGTGGCCATCGTCGCGGTGCTGGTGCAGATGGCGTTCAACCCGGACACCCTCACCCAGCTGCTGCTGAGCCTGCTGTCGTGGGGTCTGCTGCTGATCATCTTCTTCGCCACCAAGCGGATC
>JBMDXL010000211.1:0-5853 GCA_048594465.1 Microlunatus sp.
GGCGTGCGGGGGCTGGGGGCCGCCTGGGCGGGTGGGGGCCACCCCGCCGCCCGGCGCGCCCGGGCGGGCGGGGTGCCCGGCGCCGACCGGGTGGTGGCGGTGCTCGGGGTCTCGCCCAGCCTGGCCGCGAGCGAGCGCCGGGGCGCGCACGCGGTGGCCCGGCAGATCGGGGTGGAGGTGGTCGAGATCGAGACCGCCGAGGGCGACCGGGCTGCCTACCGGGCCAACGGTCCGGACCGCTGCTTCCACTGCAAGGACGAGCTGTTCGCCACCATCGACGCCGGCGTCGCCCGCTCGCTGGGCCTGGACGCGATCGCGTACGGGGAGAACGCCGACGACGTGCGTCGCCCGGACCGACCGGGTGCCCGGGCGGCCACCGAGCACGACGTCCGCCGACCGCTCGCCGTGGCCGGTCTGACCAAGGCCGATGTCCCCGCCGTAGCCGCCGAGCTGGGCCTGGACGTCGCGGACAAGCCGGCCACCCCCAGCCTGGCGTCGCGGATCCCGCACTTCGAGGAGGTCACGCCGGAGAAGCTGGCCCAGATCGACCGGGCCGAGGAGGCCCTGCGTGATCTTGGTCTGGGCGATCTCCGGGTGCGTCACCACGGCGACATCGCCCGGCTCGAGCTGACCGTCGACGACCTGACCCGGATCGCGGTGGATCCCTTGCGCAGCGAGGTCCTGCGGGCCGTCCGCGGGGCCGGCTTCCGCTACGTCACCGTCGATCTGGCCGGGATGCAGTCCGGCGCCTTCACCCTGCCCCTGGTCGCGGTGCAGCATGGCTGAGCGACCGGAGGAGGGCGGCGCGCTGGACCAGATCGCCCAGCTCGATCTCGAGCGTCTCGACCGGCGCGGCTACCCCGAGGCCGTCTTCTGCGAAGGCAAGACCGCCGACCAGGTCGGCCGGATCGCCACCGCCCTGGCCGACCAGCGCCAGGTCTCGCTGTTCACCCGGGTGCGGGAGGAGCACGTGACAGCCATCCACGCCGTGCTGCCCGACGCCGCGTACGACGCCACCGCCCGGCTCGTCGCCTGGCCGCCGGCCCCACCGGCACCGACCGGCGGACCCGTGCTGGTGCTCGCCGCCGGCACGTCCGACCTGCCGGTGGCCCAGGAGGCCCTGCTGACCGCCCGCTACCTCGGCCGGGACGCCGCGCTGGTGGTCGACGTCGGGGTGGCCGGTCTGCACCGGATCCTCGCCCAGGTGCCGCGCCTGCGGGCGGCCGCGTCGATCGTGGTGGCCGCCGGCATGGACGGCGCCCTGCCCAGCGTGGTGGCCGGTCTGGTGGCCGCCCCGGTGGTCGCCGTCCCCACCTCGGTCGGGTACGGCGCCGCCTTCGGGGGTCTGGCCCCGCTGCTCACCATGCTGAACTCCTGCGCCCCCGGGGTCGCCGTGGTCAACATCGACAACGGGTACGGCGCCGGGCACCTGGCCGCCCAGATCGCCGCCCGGTGACCGGTCCCGACTCCCCCCGCCACGCCTGGGTCGACGCCTCGGCCGGGATCGCCGGGGACATGCTGCTCGGTGCCCTGGTCGACGCCGGCGCGGATCTCGCCGTGGTCCAGACCGCCGTGGACGCGGTGGTACCGGACTCGGTCCGGCTGACCCGGGCCGACGTCGTCCGGGCCGGGCAGCGCGCGACCAAGGTCGACGTCCAGGTGATCACCGAGGATCTGCCGCACCGACGGTGGGCCACCATCCGCGACCGGCTGCTGGAGGCCGGGATCGACACCTCCGTACGGGACCGGGCGCTGGCCACCTTCGGCCGGCTGGCCGAGGCCGAGGCCGCCGCCCACGGCATCGCCGTCGACGACGTCCACTTCCACGAGGTGGGTGCCCTGGACTCGATCGCCGACGTGGTCGGGGTGGCGGCCGCGCTCGCCGATCTCGGGGTGACCTCGCTCAGCGCGGGCTCGGTCGCCGTCGGCTCCGGTCGGACCAGGGCCGCCCACGGCGACCTGCCCGTCCCCGTTCCCGCGGTGGTGCGGCTGTCGGTCGGTTGGCAGGTGCACGCGGGAGGCACCGGCGAGCTCACCACGCCCACCGGGATGGCTCTGGTGGTGGCCCTGGCCGAACGCTGTGAGGACCTGCCGGCGATGACGGTGCGGGCCACCGGTGCCGGCGCGGGCACCAAGGACTTCCCCGGCCGACCGAACATCACCCGGGTGCTGCTCGGCGAGCGGGCCGCCGGCGTCGCCACGGCGACCGCGGACGAGACCATGATCATCCTCGAGGCGGGTGTGGACGACCTCGACCCACGGCTGTGGCCCGGGGTGCTCGACCGGCTGCTGCGGGCAGGCGCGGCCGACGCCTGGCTGGTGCCGATCGTGATGAAGAAGGGACGGCCGGCCCACCTGCTCACGGTGCTGACCCAGCCCGGCGTCGCCGACCGGCTGCAGCAGCTGATCATCGAGCACACCAGCACCCTGGGCGTCCGGAGGCACCAGGTCACCCGGGCCGCGCTGGCCCGCAGCTGGGCGTCGGTGGAGGTCGACGGGCACCCCGTCCGGGTCAAGATCGGCCATGACGCGACCGGCGTCCGGCAGGTCAATCCCGAGTTCGACGACGTCAGCCGCGTGGCCGCCGACACCGGCCGACCGGAGCGCGAGGTGCTGGACCGGGCCCGGTCCGCCGCCCGCCGCAGCGGGTTGGAGCTCGGTGCCGCAGCACCGGAGCCGCCCGTGTCCGGTGCGTGACCGGACAGCGCGATCACGGCGGGGCGTACGGCGCCTGGTCAGACCCCGAGAGGTGAGCGCGCCTCAGCGCCGCTGGGCAGTCCGACCTCGCTGAGATGGGCCTCCAGCGCCAACGTGGCCATGCCCAGGGTGACCGAGCTGCCCGGCACGGCGGAGGGGACCAGCTCCACCGCCGACGCCGAGCCGCTGACCGCGGTGGCCGTCATCACGTCCCGGGTCGGCTCGAGCAGCCAGGGCCGCAGCGCGGCGGCCACCCAGCTGGACAGCACCACCCGGCGGGGGTTCAGCAGGTTGACCACGTCGGCCAGTGCCACCCCGAGCTGGTGGGCCAGCCGCTCCAGCAGCCACGCGGCGTCCGGCTCCGCTTCCGCCAACCCGGTCGCCACGGCGCCGACGAACGCGCTCTGGGAGCCGTCGCGCAGGTACGGGTGGTCGTCGCCGTAATGGTCGCGGAACGTCTGCCTCAGCCCCGGTGCGCCGACGTACGCCTCCACGCAGCCGCGCCGACCGCACCGGCACTCGCGGCCGTCCATGATCAACGTGGTGTGACCCCACTCGCCGGCGTTGTTGCTCACCCCGCGGACGAGTTGCCCGCCGATCGCCAGACCCGCGCCGACGCCGGTGCCCAGGGTGATGGTGATCAGGTCACCGACCTCCCGACCGTGACCGAACCAGAGCTCGGCCACCGTGGTCGCCGTCAGCGGGTTGTCCACCAGCACGGGGACGGGGAGCCGCTCGGCCAGCAGCCGGCGGACGGGCACACCGCTCAGCTCCCAGGTCGCGCGCTGCACCGAGACGCCGCGGCCGGGTTCCACCTGACCGGGCATGCTCACACCGACCCCGAGCACCGGTGACCCCGGGTGGAGCGCCACCGCGGTCCGCACCTGCTCCGCGATCCCGTCGACCACCTGCTCGGCGGTGCTGCCCTCGGGGATCGGGTGCTGGTGCCGACCGACCCGGGTCAGGGCGGTGTCGAAGACGTCGACACTCAGGTAGGTCTCGGCGACGTCGACCCCGAGCAGCCGGCCCCGGCCGGGGGCGACCTCCAGCCGGACCCGGGGCCGCCCGCCGTGCGAGGACACCCGGTCGCCCTCGACCAGCAGACCGATCCCGAGCAGCTCCGTCACCACGGTGGAGACGGTGGCCACGCTCAGCCCGGTGACCCGGACGAGGTCCTGCCGGGTCGGCGCGGCGAGACCGTACATGCCCCGCAGCACAGCGAACCGGCTGATCCGGCGGATGTCCCGGGTCGATCCTCGGGGCGAGGCGAACCCGGCCACCCGTCAGCCCTTGATGCCGGTCTGGGCCACGCCCTGCACCAGGAACTTCTGCAGGAAGACGAAGACGAACACCAGCGGCAGGATCGAGACCACCGCCGCCATGAACAGCAACGGGATGTTGATCGTCTGGGCGGTGACGAAGGTGGACAGGGTCACCTGCACCGTCCAGCTCGACTGGTCCTGGGCCACGATCAGCGGCCAGAGGAAGGAGTTCCAGCTGCCGATGAAGGTGATCACCGCGATGGCGGCGAAGAACGCCCCCGAGTTGGGGAACACGATCCGCCAGAAGGTGCGCCAGTGCCCCAGGCCGTCGACCCGGGCCGCCTCCTCCAGCTCCTTGGGGAAGCTGAGGAAGTACTGCCGGAACAAGAAGGTGGTGAAGCCGGAGAACAGCCCCGGGATGATCAGACCACGGAAGTCCGAGACCCACCCCAGACTGGACACGATGATGAAGCTGGGCACGAAGGTGACGGCGGCCGGGATCATCAGCGTGGCCACGATGGCGTAGAAGATGCCGGTGGCCGCGCGGTTGGGGATCCGGGCCAGACCGTAGCCGGCCAGCGAGCAGATCAGCAGGGTGCCGACCGTGGTGGCCACCGCGATGATCGAGGAGTTGACCAGCGAGCTGGCCATCGGGATCTCCGGGTCGGTGAACAGCTTGGTCAGGTTGGACCACTGCAGCTCGCGCGGGAAGATCGTCCACTCCGGCGAGGTGACGTCGGCCCGGCGGGACAGACCGTTGCGCACCATCAGGTAGAACGGCAGCAGGAAGGCGATGCTGGTGATGATCAGCACCAGGTAGCCGGCCACGTCGGCGAGCCGTCCGGCGGCCGAGGTGGAGTGGCCGACGGCCCGCGGGATGTCGGCGTCCAGGACCTTGCGTTGCTGAAGCGCGCTCATCTCACTCCCCTGCCTTGCCGAAGCCGAAGATCCGCCCCTGGATCAAGGTGACGACCGCGATGATCGCGGCCAGGATCAGAGCGCCGGCGCTGCCCAGACCGAAGTTCTGCTGGGAGCCCAGGGCGATGTAGTAGAGGTAGACCAGCGGCGGCCGGGCGTACTCGACGTTGCCGATCAGGTTGTAGAACTCGTCGAACGCCTGGTAGGCGGCGATCAGGCAGAGCAGCAGCACCGAGACCGAGGTCGCCCGCAGCGAGGGCAGGGTGATGTGGCGGAAGATCGGCCAGCCCGGCTTGGCCCCGTCGACGTAGGCCGCCTCGTACTGCTCGCGCGGGATGTTCTGCAGCGCGGCCAGGAACAAGATCATGTAGAAGCCGGTCTGGATCCACAGCCGCAGGGACACGATGACCAGCCAGTAGAGCGGCGGCTCCACGCTGTTCAACCAGGGCACCGGTTCGATGCCGAACCAGCCGAGCACGGTGTTGGCCAGGCCGTAGCGGACGCCGTTGAAGATCGACAGCTTCCAGACCAGGGACGCGACCACGTACGAGCAGGCCGTGGGCAGGAAGAAGACGGAGCGGAAGAAGGCGCGGGCGACGCGGACCCGGTTGACCAGCAGCGCCATGCCGAGCGACGCCGCGAAGGTCAGCGGGACGATCAGGAGGGCGAACACGGTGAACGTGATCAGCGACTGGACGAAGGCGCCGTCGCTCAGCATCGTGGCGTAGTTGCCCAGACCGACGAACTCGGTCGGGGTCACGGTGCCCTGGGCCTCGAAGAAGCTCAGGTACGCGCTCCACAGGATCGGCAGGTAGACGAAGACACCCAGGCCGAGCAGGAACGGACCCACGAAGATCCAGAAGGCGAGCCGCTGGCCGCGGATGGGGCGGGCCCGGACCGGCCCGGGGGGCGGCCGCGCGCCGCCCGCCACCCCCGGACCCCGCCCCCCCCCGGGCCCCCGGGGCCCCGGGGGGGG
>JBMDXL010000212.1:0-2051 GCA_048594465.1 Microlunatus sp.
GTCGCCGGGGTCGCCGGGCAGTGTGGCGAAGGGGTTGGCCAGCGGACGCGGCATGGTGCCGGTCGTGAAGTCGTACCCGCAGGCCTCGCAGAACAGCGCGTCGGCCACGTTCTCGGTGGAGCAGTGCGGGCACACGATGCCTGGTGGGGCCTCGGGAGGTCGACCCGCAGCGACCGCCGGAGCGGTGGCCGCCGGGGCTGCGGCCGCGGAGCGGTCGATCGGCGTCCCGCAGGTGTCGCAGTAGTCGTCGGAGTCCGACGCGTGCCCGTTCGGGCAGGTGATCATGAGCGGATCCTCGTGGTCTTGGTCGACGCGGTGTCCAGCGCCATCTCGTCGGCGCGGTCGATCCCGCGCTTCAGCCGGACGGTCCCCTCGCGCTCGTCGTCGATGTCGACCACCTTGCGCAGCCGGGTGGTGGCCTCGCCGTTGCCGGTCTCGGCGGCCAGCTTGACCGCCCGTCCCAGCTTGAGGGTGGCGGTCCGCTCGTCGCCCGCGGCCTTGGCGGCCAGCCCCTCCTGGATGGCCGAGGCCAGCTCGGTCTGGCCGGTGTAGTGCGCGACCTCGGGGTTGATCCGCGCGGTCAGCGACTCGTCGGAGGACCACTTGGCCTTGACCAGACCCTGGGCCTGCACCTGCCCGTTGACCGTGAGCTGCAAGCGCGCGGCCAACTGCTCCTGACCGACCGCCTTGGCCGCGAGCCGGATGCCGACGTGGAAGTCGCGGGACTCGTCCCCCCACGCCCCGGTGGGGAAGCCGCTGGTCAGCGGGTTGATCTGGGTCCGGCGCGGGCTGAGGTCCTCGACCTGCGGTGAGACCTGGCGGACGAACATCACCTGCGCGCCCTGCGGCGCCCAGACCCGGAGCTCGGCGTCGGCGACACCGCGTCCCATGGAGGTGGCCATGATGTCGGCGAACACCTGGGCCATCTGCTGCGGCTGGGGGATGATGTCGACCGACCCGAGCAGCGCCTGGGCGATCTTGCGGACCTCCTCGACCTTCCACTGCACCCCGACGCCGCGGCAGTCGACCTGGAACCGTCCGGTGCACTCGACGATGGCCCGGTCCAGATCCTCGGGCCGCTCGTTGTGGTTCTCACCGTCGGTCAGCAGGATCGCGTGCTTCTGGGCCAGCGACGGGACCGAGGCGAACAGCCGCCGGGCCAGCGTCAGCCAGGTCCCGATCGCGGTGCCACCGTCGGCACGGAAGGTCTGGATCGCCTGGATGGCCTGGAACCGGGTGGCCGAGTCCATCCGGACCATGCCGACCCCGGCGCGGGCCGGCGGGTAGGCGAGGTAGGCCTGGTGGTTGCCGGCCACGATCGAGAACCAGGTGCCGTCGGTGATCTGCTCCACCGCCGCCCGGGCCGCGGTCTTGGCCGCCTCCATGTTGGTGACGCCCATCGACCCGGAGGTGTCGACGATGATGATCTCGCCCGCGTCGCCGGCGCCGGTCTGACCCGCCCGTCCCGCGCCGCTGCACTCGATCGTGACGATGGCGTTCACGTCGGTCCCGCCGTCGGGAAGGAACTCGTTCTGGTAGACGGCGGCGGTGAAGGTGGCCATCGGTCCTCCTGCAGGGCGCAGCCGGGTCTCGGCGCGCAGGTCGGGTGGTGGGACCCCAGTATGCCGGGACGGCAGGGCACCACCGGGGGAGGTCGGGCCCGTACTTCTCGATCGATCACTCCGCGTCGGTCGGACGGGTGGCGGTGGCGGGTCTTCCGTACCGCCGGAGCGGGCCCGGGTGCTGGTGCGGCGTTCCCGCCTGGGTTGTCGGACTCCCGCCAGGATTGCTGTGTTCGCGCCTGGGTTGCTGTGTTCGCGCCTGAATTGCTGTGGTCCAGCCTCGGTTGTGATGTCCCGCCCGAGGTGAATCGCGGGCGGGACGTCGGTAGGCAGGCGGGACGCGGCTCGGCGAGCAGGAGCGCACCTGACAGCGGGGTCCCCACTTCCGGTGCCGCGGTCCTACCTGCGTTGCCGTGCTCCCACCGGCGTTGCCGTGCTCCCACCGGCGTTGCTGCGCTCACACCGGCGTTGCTGCGCTCACACCGGCGT
>JBMDXL010000213.1:0-4327 GCA_048594465.1 Microlunatus sp.
ACGAACAACGGCAGGATCAGGTTGTTCCAGACCCCCACGAAGGTGACGATGGCCATCGCCGCGATGATCGGCTTGGACAGTGGCAGCACGATCCGGACGTAGACGGTCCAGAAGCCGGCGCCATCGATCCGGGCCGCCTCCTCGAAGTCGCGCGGCAGCCCGTCGAAGAACTGCTTGAACACGAACAACGCGATCACCGAGGGCACCTGCGGCAGGATCACCGCCCAGTACGTGTTCAGCAGCCCGACCAGGTTCAGCTGCTCGAACACCGGCACGATCAGCACCTGCGGCGGGATCATGATGCCGCCGAGCATCAGGGCGAACACCAGACGCCGGCCACGGAACCGGAGCCGGCTGATCGCGTACGCGGCCATCGACGCGAAGATCACGGTCAAGATCACCGTGATCACCGAGGTGAAGGCGCTGGCCAAATACTAGTTCCAGATGTCTCCGCCGCTGAGGATCGTCGCGTACGACGCCAGCGTCAGGTTCCAGTCGCGCAGGATCGCCCCGGTGCCCAACGCCGAGACCTCGTTGGGCGACAGCGAGGTCTTGACCGACCAGAGGCTGGGGATCAGCCACAGCACGGCGAAGATCAGCAGCAGCGCCCAGGACGTGATGGTGAAGGCGCGGCTGGAGGCCCTGCTCTGGTTCGGATCCCGGTGCGGGTTGACGGCCGCGGGAGCTGCGGCGGAGATGCCGGTGGCCATCAGCGTTCTCCCCTCTCCTGCGCCCGGCCGACCAGCTGGCGGACCACCGTGACCAGCAAGATCACGAGGAACAGCAGCACCGAGGCGGCCGACGCGGCACCGACCCGGTAGTCGGTGAAGGCGGTGTTGGTGACCAGACCGAGCACCACCTGGGTGGAGGTGCCGGGCCCGCCGGCGGTCATCAGGTAGACCTGGTCGAAGATCTTGAGACTGGCGATGATCTGCAGCAGCACGACCAGGGTGGTGGTCCGGCTGAGCAGCGGGATGGTGATCCAGCGGATCTGCTGCCACGGGCTGGCCCCGTCGACCGCGGCGGCCTCGTAGATCTCCCGGGGAATGTCCTGCAGCCCGGCCAGGTAGAGGACGAAGTTGAAGCCGATCGTCCACCACACGGTGGTGATGGCGATGCCGACCATGGCCAGGTCGGGGGTGCCGAGCACCGGACTGGGGCTCTCGACGCCGAGCAGGGACTGGAAGGAGTTCCACAACCCCGTGGTCGGGGTGTAGATGAAGTTCCAGATCAGCGCGATAGCGGCCGACGGCAGGATGAACGGGACGAAGAAAGCCAGCCGGAAGAACCACTGCCCGTGCAGCACCCGGTTGGCCAGCACGGCGAACGCGAAGGCGAGCACGACCAACGGCGGCACGGTGTAGAGGGTGAACTGGATGGTGTGCCACATGGCCTCCCAGAAGTCCGCCCGGGAGATCATCTCGGCGTAGTTGCCGAAGCCGATGAAGTCCCCGAAGCCACTGCGGACCAGGGTGGTGTCGAACAGGCTGGTGACGAACATGTAGATCACCGGCCAGATCAGGAACAGCACGAAGAACAGCCCGAACGGGGCGATGAACAGCCAGGCGGCTCCGGCCTCGCTCCGCTTCGGCAGCTGCTCCGGTGCCGACTTCTGGGTGGCGGGTGGACGGGTCTCGACGTCGACGGTGCTCATCGGGTGCTCCTGCCGCTCACAGGGCTCATCGGACGCTCCTGCCGTTCGCGGGACTCACAGGGGACTCTTCGTGTTGGCGTAGGTGGTGAGCTGGTCGTGGGCGGCGGACAGGGCGTCCTCCGGTGAGGCGAGTCCCTGTTGCACCAGGCCGATCTGGGCCCCGACGGTGTTCTCGAAGGTGGAGCCGGAGCCGGAGTACCAGGCCTCCGCGTCGTAGACCACCGTGTCGGCGGCCTTGGCGTACGACGACTGCGGCGTCAGCTTCGAGTAGGCGTCACTCTGCAGCGTGGGCAGGTAGGCCGGGATGTGACCGCCCTCGGCCCAGGTGAGGCTCTGGTCGAGCATCGACTTGATGAAGGTCATGGCCCGCAGCACCTGGTCGTCGCTGCGGTCCATCTTGGGCAGGATGAACGTGTGCGAGTCGGCCTGCTCGGCTTGGGTGTCGTAGATGGTCGGCACCGGCACCATGCCGAAGTCCAGGCCCTGGATCCCTTGCGCGGTGGTGATCTCCCACTCGCCCTGGAGGTAGAAGCCCGACTTGCCGGTGAACATGAGGGTCTGGGAACCGGCGTAGTCCGTGGTCGTCGGCATCAGACCGCTGGTGGTCAGCTTCTGGATCCAGTGCAGCGTGTCGAGGGTCAGCTCCTTGTCGTACGTCAGCTTCTCCCCGCCCTCGGCCAGCCACGGCGTGTTGCCGTTCCGCTGGGAGTAGAGGGTCTGGAACCAGCGCCACGGGGTGGCCAGCTCACTGACCGAGGCCACTGACGCCCCGTAGGCGCCGGTCACCTCCTTGGCCGCGGCAAGGGCGTCCTCCCAGCCCTGGGTGCCGGTGATCTCCTTGAGCGTCCCGTCGGAGGTCAGCAAACCGGCCTTCTCGCAGACGTCCTTGTTGTAGTAGAGGACGAACGGGTGGGTGTCGAGCGGGATCGCGTACGACTTCCCGTCGACCTTCTGCGTCTCCCACGCCTTGGCGTTGAAGTCGTCGGGGGAGAGACCGACAAGGCCGAGCATGTCGTCGGTGATCTCGGTCAGCAGACCGGCCCGGGCCAGGTTCTTCTCCCGGGTCAGGTGGGAGACCGCGACGTCTGGCGGTGCGCCGCCGATCGTCGCCAGGGTGACCTTCGTGTAGTAGGGGTTGCCCCAGGTGAACGTCGCCCCCTGCAGCGCGCTGGGTCCGCCGTGCCGCTGCGCGTACGTCGACATCATCGTCTGCATGCGGACGCCGTCGCCGCCACCGAAGAGGTTCCAGTAGGTCACGGTGCCCGGCGCCAGCTCGGACCCGACCAGACCGGCCGAGAAGGCGGAGCCGCAGCCCGAGAGGCCGCCGGCCAGCGCCGCGCCGGCGGCGGTGCCGAGAGCCCCGCGCAGCAACGACCGTCGCGAGAGCCGTCCTGTTCTGAGTGGTGGTGCTGGCACGAGAACCTCCTGGCCGACGCTGGCTTTCTTCGACCATAGGCACGTCCGGTCCGGTAATTCAACGTTGTACTCGGAGAATGTTCACGTTCACCGGCGTCCGCTTCGCCGGATTCAGCGTCGTTCGCCCCTCTGCCGACCACGAGCGGGAGCCCCTGGCCCGTGGTCGACCGGGTGTCGCCGGCACGTCACCTCCGGTGACCCGGAGGGCCTGTGCGTGACCGGATGGCGCCCTGACGTCACATCCGGTGACCCGGAGGGCCCGTACGTGACCGGGTGGCGCCCGGACGTCACATCCGGCGAGGGTGAGCCGCCGCCCTGGCGCGCCGCCGGTCTCAGCGGGTCGGGCCGCTCCAGACGTCGACCAGCCGGCCGCGGCGATGGGCCACGAGCAGCAGTGCGAGACCGACCACGGTGTAGACCGCACCACCGGTGACCCACAGCCACGGACCGTTGCCCAGACCCACGAACACCCCGATCAGCGTCCCGATGTGCAGGCCGCTGTGCACCCCGACCGCCGCCCACAGCGACCGGGTGAGGACCATCAGCGCGCCGGCGGTCACCGCGAAGCCGAACGGCAGGGCCAGGTAGAGGAAGCGCTCGCCGGTGCTCTGCTGGCCACCGTTGGAGACCAGGTGGAGGGCACCGAACACGGTCGCGGAGACGAGGACGGCCACGACCGGGCGGGCCCGCAGGGCGGTCATCTGGTAGCCCCGGAACAGCAGCTCCTCGGGGAAGCCCTGCAGCAGGACGGCCTGGGCCAGACCGGCGACGAGCAACGCCCAGACCGGCAGCTCGGGAGTCGCGTCCGGCCGCAGCACCCCCAGAGCGGTGAGGGGGAGACCCACGGCCAGCACGATGGCCGCCGCGAGCCCGACTCCCAGCAGCAGGCACGGACCGCTCGCCCGCGTCCAGCGGAGTCCGGCGTCGCGCAGCCGGAGCCCGTGCACCCGGAGCAGCAGGGCCGCCGCCGCGACGGCCAGCAGGGCGACCAGGATCGACTGGACGGCGACGTACGCGACCACCTCGCCGGCGGCGGGCTCCGTCGGCTCGGGCGGCAGCAGCCAGGCGGACAGGGCGCTGGGGATCAACAGGGCGACCAGGAGCCCGAGGATCGGTCCGATCACGGCCAGCAGGCGGAGCGCGCGCCGGGCCCGTCCACGGGGCCGTCCGGGGGGTGTCGCTGTCCCGGAGTCACGGGTGACCGGCTCGTCGGTGGCCGGTTCGGCCGGAGTGGACGGGGTGGGGGAGGTGGACGCG
>JBMDXL010000214.1:0-1641 GCA_048594465.1 Microlunatus sp.
GAGCGAGCCGGTTCTTCGGGCAGAGGCGAGCTACCCGAAGACCCCACGGGACTGGAACCAGCCCAGCACGCCGGGCAGCAGGTCCTTGTAGTTGCGGTAGTTGTGGCCACCCTCGGCGAAGATGTAGGTGAAGACCTGCCCGTCGCCCTCGGTCGCGGTGATCATCTTCTGGCTCATCGGCCAGGACTCCTCGTCCTGCCGACCCGACACGATGAGCAGACTGCGGCCGGGAGCCAGACCGCCGTTCCGGTAAAGGTGCAGAGGAGAGTTGGCGTTGCGCTCGGTCTTGTTCTTGAACAGCTTCCCGGTGGTGTCGTCGGTCAGAGGCTCGAAGTAGCCGCCGAGCGACGCAGCCGCGCTGTAGCGGTCGGGATCGGTCAGCAGCAGCTTGGCGGCACAGAAGCCGCCGGTGCTCCATCCGGTGACCGACCACCGGGACACGTCGGACGTCACCCGGTACTTCGTCAGCGTCGCCTCGGGCACGTCCTTCTGCAACCAGGTCAGGGCCTGGGGACCGTTGTCGACGTCGGTGCACTCGGTGTCCCGCGGGGGGTCGATCATCAGCGGGGGGAAGACGGCGACGAACGGCTTCACCCGCCCGCTGGCGATCTCGGTCGACGCGACGGCGCCGAAGTCGAAGTGCTTGAACATGGTCTGCACCTGGGAGGGTTGTCCGGGCAGCACGACCAGGACCGGGAACTTCGTGTCGGCGAACCGCTTGTCGTCGTATTCCGGCGGCAGCCACATGAGCACGTCCGCACGTGCACCGGAGGGACCACCGCTCACGGTGAGCTTCTCGGTCCGGCCCTCACCCTTGGTCACGAGACCGTACGTGCTCACGCCTGGGGGCTTGTCGGTGCCGAGGCCGGTGAGGTCGGTCCAGGAGGTGTAGAAGCCGTAGCTGTTGTTGGCCACCAGGAACGTGAGCACCATGGCGGTCAGCTGGCAGCCCACGAGTGCGAGCAGCCGGCCCAGGCCTGCGCCCGCGCCGTTGGGTCGACCGCGGCGGGCGGTCACCCGCCAGCGGGCCACGACGAGGATCGGGAGGAGGACCACGAGGACGATGAGGGAGATCAGGAGCGGTGTACCGGTGAGACTCACGCGCTCATCCCTGCGACTTGATGGACGACGTGGCCGCGCTGTCGGCGCCGAAGATGTCGTCCCACGAGGTGTAGAAGGAGAAGATGTTGTTCACGACGAGGAAGGTGAGGCCGACGGCAAGGACCTGGCCCAGGACGATGCCCGTCCACCGTCCGACGTTGCGGCCGGCTGAGTTCCTGCCCAGCCGGACCGAGCGGTGCCACAGTCCGACTCCCAGCACAGGCAGCAGGACGGCGAGACCGGCCACCAGCACCAGCAGGAAGCCGCTGGTCAGCTCCAAAGACACGCCGCCCTCTCCTCACCGTTCGACCAGGGTGCTCATCCTGACACGACGGTGTCCAGAATCCGAGGGATCACGTCCGCAGATGTGCGCTGACCATCGATCCTCCACGACCGAACGGACGGGCTCGGCCGCCGCCGCCCAGTGCAACGGCGATGAGTCGTTGGTGGCCGGAGCACGGGACGGGAGCGGGCTCCGGATCTGACGATCGGCACCCGCTCCCGCTCTCGGACTCTAGTTTTCGGTCGCCTGCCGAGGTG
>JBMDXL010000215.1:0-5266 GCA_048594465.1 Microlunatus sp.
CGCAGGGACCGCCGCGGGTGACGGCCGGGTTGGTGGCGACCGTGGTGTTCCTGACCGGGATCGCTCCACTGGCCACCGACATGTACGTGCCGGCGTTCCCGGCCGTGGCGGGCGAGCTGATGGCCACCGCCACCCAGGTCCAGCTCACCTTGACCACGTTCTTCGTCGGGATGGCGCTGGGCCAGCTGGTCGGTGGTCCGGTCTCGGACCAACGCGGTCGCCGGGTGCCGCTGCTGCTCGGCATCGTGGTGATGACCGTGGCGTCGGTGGTGTGCGCGCTGGCGCCGTCGATCGGGGTGATGATGGCGGCCCGGTTCGTCCAGGGCTTCGCCGGCGGCTGGGCGATGGTCATCGGCCGCGCGGTGATCGTCGACCTCGCCACCGGCGCCGAGCTGCTCCGGGTCCTGAACATCATCGCCGCCGTCGGCGGCCTCGCCCCCATCGTCGGGCCGCTGCTCGGTGCGGTCATCCTGCAGCTGTCGGGATGGCGGGTCTCGTTCTGGGCCGTCGCCGCCCTCGGCGTGGCCATGATCATCGCCGTCTTCGCGGTGGTTCAGGAGACCCTGCCCCCGGAGAGGCGCCACGCCGGCGGGCTGGTGAGCTTCGCCGTCGCGGGCCGGGAGGTGCTGCGCAACCGACGCTACGTCGGCTACGTGGTCGTCGCCGGCACCGGGATGGGGGGCGATCTTCGCCTACGTGGCCACCTCGGCGTTCGTGCTGCAGTCGATGAACGGGCTGTCCCCCCTTGCGTACTCGGTCGACTTCGCCGCCAACGCCGCCGGGATGACCCTGGCCGCGTTCGTCGCCGCCCGTCTCGCCGGCCGCGTCGCCACCCGCACGATCATCGCCGTCGCCCAGATCGCGGCCCTGGCGGCAGGTATCGCGATGCTGATCGGTGCCCTGTGGTTCGACACCCCGCTGATCGTGGCCGTCACCGCGTTCTTCGTGCTGATGAGCGCGGCCGGTCTCATCGTGCCCAACGGGGGCGCGCTGGCGTCCGCCGAGGTTCCCCGGCATCCCGGCACCGGATCGGCCGTGCTCGGCTTCGTCACCTGGATCGCGGCCGGCACCATCGCCCCGATCGCCGGTCTCGGCGGCGAGCACACCGCCGTCCCGATGGCCCTGCTGATGATCGGCTGCGCCGCCGTGTCGCTGCTCGCGCTGCTGGCCATCGCCCGCCCCGCCCGCGAGGCCGGTCGCTGACCGCGTCGGCGCCGGTCAGATCTCGGCAGGTCAGTAGCCGGTGCGGCCGTCCACGGCTTCCCGCAGCAGATCGGCGTGACCGAGATGGCGGGCGTACTCCTCGATCAGGTGCACGAGGATCCACCGGAGGTTGACCGGCTTCCCCCGGCGCCGGCCGGCGACCGGCATCTCGAGGTCGGTCCAGCCGGCGGTGTTCGTACGCGACCGCTCGACCTCCCGGCGGTAGGCGTCGACGTCGGCCCGGGCCGAGACGGGGTCGGCGTCGTCGAAGTCGCCGTCGGGGCTGGCCGGGGTGCAGTAGTAGTCGGGCACGTCCTGCTCGTCCAGCAGCACGACCCGCAGCCAGTACGCCTCGACCTCGGTGAGGTGGCGGACCAGTCCCAGCAGACTCATCGACGACGGCGGCAGCGCGCGCCGGGCGAGCTGCCCGGCGTCGAGTCCGGCGATCTTCAGCAGCAAGGTGTCGCGGTAGAGGTCGAGCCAGTGCTCCAGCACGGCGCGCTCGTCGCCGAGCATCGGACCATCCGTACGGGTGTCGTCCCGCTCGGGGACCACCGGGCTCTCGTCGTCGACCATGAGCGGACTATCCCAGACGACCGCGGGTGGGACGAACCGAGCCGCCGGGTGCGGCCGGCCGGGAGCGACCGGGGTGCCGGCTCCGGCCAGGTCAGCGCGGGTCGAGGGTGGTCCGGCCGCCGGCGGCGATCTTCCGCTTCCACACGATGATCGCGGGGGTGAGCACGATCGTGGGCAGGAACCAGCCGGCGATGCCCAGGAATCCCTGCACCACCAGGAAAGCCGTCACGGCGGCGATGAAGGCCGCGATCATGAACTGGAGGTGGTCACCGATCCGGGCACGGCCGCGGATCGGCTGGCGCCGGAGCGCCCGCAGGTGGCCCCCGGCCAGCAGGGCACCGAGCACGCCGAAGACCAGCAGGATGACGCCGTCCCCGGCGAGGGTCGCCACCCCGACCACCACCATGACCACCGAGCTGAGGAGCATCAGCCCGTCCAGCGCCCAGTCGACCGCGCGCGGGTGTCCCTGCCGGTTCTTGGCCAACCGCCAACCGACCAGCATCAGGTAGCCGGAGAAGATCGCGATCAGCAGCAGCAGGGTGCTGTGGATGACCAGCGCCAGGGGGACCGCCGCCACCACGACCATCAGCATCCCGATCACGAAGCAGCGTCCCGCGACGACATGCGCGCGGTGCGGACCTCCTCGGGCCTGGACGCCGATCGCCACCGCACCGCTCAGCAGGGCGAGCACGCCGCCGGCGATGTGCAGGGCCAGGAGGACGGTGACCGACATGACTGGTCAATCTAGTCCTCGCCCGGGGCCGGGGGCCGGCGGCGTCGGCGCAGATCCGTGGGTCGTCCTCGAGGCCCACCGGACCGACCGGATCCCACCCGGAAGTCACAGGCAGCGGACACACCCGCCACGCGACCGACAGGATCCCACCCGGAACTCACAGGCGGCAGACACACCCGCCACCCGACCGACCGGATCCCACCCGGAAGTCACAGGCGACGGACGTCCCCGTCGGCGCGAGCGATCCAGCCGTCGAGCAGCGCCTGGGTGCCGTCGGGGTAGAGCGGGATCCCCGCGGGGGCGTCGACCGGTCGCCACTCGACCCGGATCGGTCCCCCGTCGTCGAACCAGGCGCCGTCGTCGGGGACCGTGTCGCCCGCGACCTCGGCGGCGTACACGAAGACGACCTCGTGCCCGGGCGTGCCGGCGTAGGTGAAGACGTTCTCCAGGACACCGAGCAGCGTCGCCTCGGCGAGCTCCACGTGCAGCTCCTCGGCGATCTCGCGCACCACCGCCTCGGCCGCGTGCTCGCCGAACTCCACGTGGCCACCGAGCAGCCGGTGGAAGGTGGCCGGCTCCTTGGTCTCGTCCCGGGCGACCCAGACGAGATGGCGGGCTCGGGCCCGGTCCGCGAGCACCGCGAACGCCTTGACCGCGATCGTGTCCGGCATCGCGTCCTCCCTGTCGTCGAACCGTCGGGTCCGGCCTCGGGTCAGGCGCCCGCGATGGTGGGGGCCGTCGGGTCGGCGGTCTCCCCGGCCGTCTCGCGCTGCACGTAGTCCTCGATCGCCTCGACGTCGTTGCGCGAGCGCTTCACCACCGTCAGCAGGTCGCTCATCGTCGCGACCTCCTCGACCTGCTCCTTGATGAACCACTGCATGAACTGGTCGGAGGCGAAGTCGTACTCCTCACGCGAGATCCGGGTGAGCTGGTTGATCTGGCCGGTGACCCGCTTCTCCTGCTCCAGCGCCAGCTGGACGGGCGCGACGATGTCGGCGAACACCGTCTGCGGGGCCGCGACACCCGGGATGGTCACCTCGGCGTCCTGGTCGACCAGGTAGTTGACCATCATCATCGCGTGGTTGCGCTCCTCGAGCGCCTGCGCGTAGAAGAAGCCGGCCATCTGCGGCATGGTCAACGCGTCGTAGTAGACCGCGCAGGCCACGTACTGCTGGTGAGCGGCGAACTCGTTCCCGATCTGGGCGTTGAGCTGCTGGACGAACCGTTCCGCTGGCATGTCTGACTCCTGGTCGCGATCGTGGTGCGGGTCATCCTGACAGAGACCGGCACCCGCGGACAGCGGCGTTCCAGCGCAGCGCCGTTCAGGCGCGCACCGGCACCAGGTCGGGCACGGCGGCCATCCGCTGCCGGGCGACGGCCAGCACGCCGGCGGCCAGACCGGCCACCAACCAGGCCAGCAGCAGACCAGTGGACCCGCCCACTCCGGAGCCGCCGCTGGCGATGGCGCGGGCCCCTTCCAGCGCCGGGGTCATCGGCAGGAAACCGATCACCTGCTGCAGGGACGAGGGGATGGCGTCGGTGATCGCGGCCCCGGTGGACAGCACCACGGCGGCCACGGACACGAACCGGCCGATGCCGCCCAACCAGGCGACCAACGCGTGGTTGACGGCCACGAAGGCCAGCCCGGCCAGCAGGGTGAACGGCAGCAGCTGGCCCACCTGACTCAGCGTCAGATCGAGCAGGTTCTGCAGCACCACGGTCAGAGCGACGCCCTGCACCACGGCGATCCCGGCCGCCGGCAGCAGCGCCTCGGCGGTCAGCCGCCAGGAGGGCTTCATCGAGGTCAGCACCCGGGACGGGATGGCCCGCAGCACCACGAAGCTGGCCAGACCCCCCAACCAGAGCGCCAGCACGGCCAGGAACGTCGTGTTGGCGATGTTGGAGAACAACGAGGCCGGTCGCTCGGCGGTCACCGGGGTGGCCACCACGCTGGACAACGCGGTGCGCTGCGCCTTGTCGTAGGTGGGCACCTGCTTGGCGCCCTTCTCCAGCCCGGTGGCCAGCTCGTCGGCGCCGTCGGCGAGCTGGCGCTGACCGTCCGCCAGCTTCACCACACCGTCACTCAGCTTCTGCGCGCCCGTGGCGGACTGGGACGTCCCGACGGCCAGCTCGGTGGTGCCGCCGGCGGTCTTGGTCACCCCGGCGCTGAAGGTGGACAGGCCGGTGGCGAACTGGTCGGTGCCGTCGGCCAGCTTGCCCAGACCGGTGGCCAGGCTCTTGGTCCCCTTGGCCAGCTTCGAGCCGTTGTCCGCGAGCTTGTCGAGACCGCCGGCCAGCCCCGATCCGAACTGTTGGAGTCCCTTGGCGTTCTCGGTCAGCTTTCCGGACAGGTCCAGCAGGCTCAGCTTCTCACCGCGCACATCCCGTTCCTGATGCAGCCCCGCTGAGGCAGCTCCCGAGCCGGCCTAGACACCGCCAGCTGCCGCCGCCAGCAACCCGAAGCACTGCTCGTCTCGCCAGGTCGGATCACACCGGAGCTGGAAGGGATCCAGAGCTGACTTCAGCTTCGCGAGGTTGGCGGCACTGTAGGACAACCGCGCCAACCCGCCCATCGTGCTCGACAGATCGGACATGCCCTTGTCGAAAGCGGTGATCCCGGTGTCGACTCCGGATCCCAGCTGCGTGTAGCCGTCGACACCCGTGACGTAGTCGTCGAACCCCCGGTAGCCCGTCTGCTTCGTCCCATCGCGGAAGCTCTTGACACCACCCGTGTACTGCTTCACCCCGTCGGCC
>JBMDXL010000216.1:0-1852 GCA_048594465.1 Microlunatus sp.
CTCGCGGCGGGCGAGGCGGGTGTCGTCGTCGATCGCCGGCGTGAACACCCGTCCGGCGGCCCGGGGGGTCGGGGCTCCGCCGAGCCGGCGGCGCGCCAGATCGGCCACCCCCAGCGCGGAGACCTCGGGCAGGTCGGCGACCTCCACCGGGCGGCCGAGCAGATCGGCCTGGGTCTGCATCACCAGGTCCGAGGCGGTGAGACCACCGTCGGCCCGCAGCCGGGCCAGCGGCTCCTCGGCGTCGGCGTCGATCACCTCGACCACGTCGCACACCTGGTGGGCCACCGCCTCGACCGCCGCGTACGCCAGCCGCGCGGGGTCGCTGTCGGGGTCGAGCCCGGTGATCGCCCCGCGGACCTCCCGGTCCCAGTGCGGTGCCCCGAGCCCGGTGAAGGCGGGGACCAGGGTGACGCCGCCGGCGTCGGACACGCGGCGGGCCCGGTCGAGCAGCCCCGCCACGTCACCGCCGAGCAGCCGGGCGGTCCAGGCCAGGGTGGCGCCGGAGGAGAGGATGTTGCCCTCCCGGGCGTACGTGGGTGCCTCCCGCAGCCAGGCCAGGGTGCTCGGGACGGGGGAGGGACCCGCCGCGAGCGAGGTGGTGGGGGTCATCACCGACGTCCCGGTGCCGTACGTGGCCTTGGCCGAGCCCGGTGCGACGCAGCCGTGACCGAACAGCGCGGCGTGGGAGTCGGCCAGCACGGCGGCGATCGGGATGCCGTCGGGGATGCCGCGCACCGAGCGGCAGGACCCGACGTCGCCGTCGGAGGCCACGACCTCGGGCAGCACCGCCGCGGGCACGCCGAACAGGTCGAGCAGCTGGGGAGACCAGGCCAGGTCGACGATGTCGTAGAGCAGGGTCCGCGAGGCGTTGCCCGCCTCGGTGGCGTGCCGGTCGCCCGCGGTCAGGCGCCAGATCAGCCAGGAGTCCACGGTGCCGACGCAGACGTCTCCGAGTGGTCGGCCGGCGGTCGCCTCGCGCAGCAGCCAGGCGATCTTGGGGGCGGAGAACATGGCGTCGACGGGCAGACCGGTGCGCCGCCGGACCAGCGCGTCGTCCTCGGGTCCGGTGTGGTCGCGGCACCACGCCGCCGTGCGGACGTCCTGCCAGCCGATCACCGGCGCCAGCGGTCGCCCGGTCCGCCGGTCCCAGGCCACCACCGACTCCCGCTGGGTGGACAGAGCGATCCCGGCCAGGTCGACCTCACGGGGATCGACCGAAGCCAGGCAGTGGCGGATCGCGGTCAGCACGCTGGACCACAGCTGCTCGGCGTCCTGCTCGAACCAGCCCGGCCGCGGGTGCGTGATCGGGACGGGCGCGGAGCCGCGCGCACGCACCGCACCACCCTCGTCGACCAGCACGGCCTTGCTGTTGGTCGTGCCCTGGTCGATGGCCAAGATCTGGGTCACCGAGCCTCCTCCACGAGCTGATCCTGGCGCACCTCTTGACGCGCCGTCGCTGTGTGAGAGAATATGCACTAGCGAATAGATATGCAACAACAGATCTGTAGCAGCGGAACGGAGCGCAACCTGTGCCAGCTCGACGACGAGTGATCATCGACACCGACGCCAAGAACGAGGCGGACGACCAGTACGCCATCGTGCACGCCCTGCTGTCACCGACCCTGGACGTGCGCGGCCTTGTCCCGGCGCACTTCGGCGCCGAGCGCAGCGACCGCAGCATGGCCGAGTCCCGGGAGGAGATCGACCTGCTGCTCGATCTGCTGGGGCTCGACGGACAGGTGGTGGTGGCCGACGGATCCCCGACGCCGATCCTCGACGAGAGCCACCCGGCACCGTCCCCGGGCGCGGAGCTGATCGTCGCGGAGAGCAGACTCGCCGCGCCCGACGACCC
>JBMDXL010000217.1:0-9512 GCA_048594465.1 Microlunatus sp.
TGACCGGCTCGCTGACGCCGTCCGGCGTGGACGCCGAGGCGGGTCTGCTGCTCGGCTACGACGACGGCCGGGCGGCCACGCTGCTCTGCACGCTGCGGCAGCACACCCCGGGTGCGGCCCGGATCTTCGGCACCGACGGCTACATCGACATCCCGCCGCGCTTCCACCACCCCGACCGGATCGTGCTGCACCGGGACGGCGCGGAGCCGGAGGAGCTGGTCCGACCGCCGCAGGGTGCCGGCTACGCCCACGAGCTGGTCGAGGTCTGCGCGTGCCTGCGCGAGGGGCGGACGGAGTCCGGCGTGATGCCGCTGGCCGACACCCTGGCCGTCCAGCGGATCCTCAACCAGGCGGCCGAACGCCTCGGGGTGGTCTTCGCCGAGGACGCCGAGGTCGAGGTCTGAGCTACCGCACACCTCGTACGCGTTCGCACACCCTGCCCGGTGTGCGAGCGCGTGGCGGGTGTGCGAACGGGGGAACCGTCAGGTGGTGACGTAGCGGCGGCCCTCGAAGGCGCGCCCCAGGGTGACCTCGTCGGCGTACTCCAGGTCCCCGCCCACGGGCAGCCCGCTGGCCAACCGGCTGACCTTGACCCCCATCGGGATGAGCAGCCGGCTCAGGTAGGTGGCGGTGGCCTCACCCTCGAGGTTGGGGTCTGTGGCCAGGATGACCTCGGTGACCACGCCGTCGGCCAGCCGCTGGCAGAGCTCACGGATGTTCAGCTCGCCCGGACCGATGCCGTCGATCGGGCTGATGGCGCCGCCCAGCACGTGGTAGCGACCGCGGAACTCCCGCGTCCGCTCCACCGCGACGACGTCCTTGGACTCCTCGACCACGCAGATGACGGCCGGGTCGCGCCGCGGGTCACGGCAGACGCGGCACTGGGTCTCCTCGGAGACGTTGAAGCAGATCTCGCAGAACCTGACCGTGTCCTTGACCAGCTTCAGGGTGGCGGCCAGCCGCAGCACGTCGTCGGCGTCCGCCGCGAGGATGTGGAACGCCAGCCGCTGGGCGCTCTTGGGACCGATCCCGGGCAGCCGCCCGAGCTCGTCGATCAGGTCCTGGACCGGGCCCTCGTACACCTGGCTGTGCTCCTCTGGTTCGTCAGAACGGCAGTCCGCCGCCGCCGAGCCCACCGGCCAACGGCCCGAGCTTGGCGGCCGTGACGGCCTGCACCTTGTTGTTGGCGTCCTGGACCGCGGCGAGGACCAGATCGGCCAGCGTCTCGGTGTCCTCGGGGTCGACCGCCTCGGGCTTGATCACGAGACCGACCAGCTCGCCGGTGCCCTTGACGGTGGCCTCCACCAGGTCGCCCCCGGAGGTGCCGGTCACCTCGGTCTCGGCCAGCTCCTGCTGCGCCTGCAGCAGCTGCTGCTGCATCGCCTGGGCCTGGGCCAGGAAGCCGGACATGTCGCCATCGGACGGAAGCATCGCGCTCTCTTCGGGTGGGGTGCCGCTCACGGAAGGGGTGTGCCGGCCCAGCCTATGCGTCGCCACCGACCGTGGGCCTCCGCGACTCAGACGAGGAAGCAGAAGACCAGCACCGCGAGGCAGATCAGCAGCATGCCGGTGGCGTTGACGAACAGGTCGCGGCCGAGGTCCCGCGCCCGGACGTGCATCGTCACGGCGACGACGAAGTAGGCCACCAGCGCGACCGCGGTCACCAGCCCGAGGTACGGCACCCAGATCCCGACCACCAGGCCGAGCGCCGCCGCCAGCTTCAGCGGGGTCAACCACCGCCAGCCCCGGCGGGGGAAGCGCACGTTCGTGAGGCACCTGGCGATGAAGCCGACGGGCTTCAGGCAGAGTGCCGCGTCGACCACCTGGATGAACGCCAGCACCACGACAGGCCAGATCGGATCGGGCAGCACGGTGGACTCCTGTCGATGCGACGCCGTCGTTCTCGGACCGCGTCCTCGGGGCGTCGTCCGTCGTGCCCCGGGACCGACGGTCGGTGGTCAGTAGCCGTGCTTCTCCTCGCCGATGATCTCCGCGCCCAGCTGGCGGGCCAGCAGCTCGGTGTGGGACTCCTCCTGGTCCTCCACGTCGGAGTCGTTGATCGAGGCGGCCTCGTCACGCAGGTCCTCGGCCGCGCCGCCCAGCGCACCCCCGCCCTGGCGGGTCGGGCGGATGTGCTGGCGGGCCTGTTCCCGCCAGCGCGGGTCGACGGGGGGCTTGCCGCCCGAGGCTCCACCGTCTGCGGCGCCCTCTCGGTGATCGGGGACCCCCGGCGGCCCGGTCTGCTCCGGCGCGCCGGCTGAGGCTGCGGGCTCCCCGGCAAGCGTCGAGGCGGTCGGGCCGGGAGCACCGGGCACCGCCGGCACCTCAGACCACGCCGCCGGTCCCGCTCCTGGTGCGGACGGCACACCGCCCGACGTCGGACCTCCGGACGCCGGTGGCGCTCCTGCGGCTGTCGTCCGTCCCGGCGAAGCCTCGTACGGGTCGTCGGGTGGTTCGGGAGCCGACGCCGGCCCCGCCGGGTCGGTGCGGTCCGTGACGGCCGGGCCGGCACCGCCGCGACCACCCCCGGCCCGTCCGCCCGAGGTGACGCTCGGGTCGACGATGGCCTCGATCCGGAGGTCGACCCCGAGTGCCTCGGTCAGCGCCTCCCGGAGGATGTCCTCGCTGCCGCCCTTGGCGAAGCTGTCCCGCGGGCCCACCCCGGCCATGGCCAGCACCAGGACGCCGTCGCGGACGTCGGCGACCTGGGCGTTCTGGCTGAGCAGGATCCAGGTGAAGCGTCGTCGGCCCTTGACCTCCTCCAGCACCTCCGGCCACAACCGGCGGACGTCGGTGACGGTCAGCTGCTGCCGGTTGCCGGCGCGGCCGGGCTGGTCGCGGGTCGGCCCGAGCGTGGTGACGTCGGTGTCGCCGCCGGCCGGACCACGCGCGTCGCCGGGGGCACCACCGAGCGGAGGCGTCTCGTCACTCTGCGGCGTCGACGGGCTGGCACCGGCAGAGGCGTGCTGGGGCGCCCGCGCCGCTTCCCCGACGGATCGGCGGTCCGCGTCGGCAACGGCCCCGGAGGATGGCTCGGCGGCGGCCCCACCACTGGTGCCCGAAGCGGGGGCAGCACCGTCCGGGGCCCCCGTCGCCGTGCCGCCCGCCGGCGGATCCTGGCGGTCCGGCGTCGCCGGCTCACGCCGGTCCGGGAGGTCGGTCGGGGCGGCGCCGGCCCGCGCCGGGGCAGCACCCCCGCGCTCGACCGGTGGACCGGCCACCCCGACCGCGCCGGTCATGTCCAGACGGCGCTCGATCCGGTCCAGCCGGGCGTGCAGCCCGCGGTCGTCGACGTCCGCGCCCGGCAGCAGCACGCGGGCGCACATCAGCTCCAGGTGGAGCCGCGGCGCGGTGGTGCCGCGCATGTCGGTGAGTCCCTGGGCGATCACCTCGGCCGCCCGGGTCAGCTCGCCGGCCCCGAGCGCCGCGGCCTGGGAGGACAGGCGCTCCGCCTGGTCGGCGGCGACGTCCACCAGACCCGAGGTCAGGGCGTCCGGCACGGCGGCCACGATGACCAGGTCGCGGAGCCGCCGCAGCAGGTCCTCGGCGAACCGCTTGGGGTCCTGGCCGACCTCGATCACCTTGTCCACGCACGCGAACACCCCGCCCGCGTCACCCGCGGCGAAGGCGTCGGCGAACTCGTCCAGCAGCGAGTCGGGCGTGTAGCCGAGCAACGCGGCCGCCTGCCGGTAGCCGACCCCGTGCTCGTCGGCTCCACCGAGCAGCTGGTCGAGGACCGAGAGCGAGTCGCGGACCGAGCCGGCTCCGGCCCGGACCACCAGCGGCAGCACGGCCGGCTCGACGGTGATGCCCTCCGCCTCGCACAGATGAGCGAGGTAGTCACCCAGCACCTTGGGCGGCACCAACCGGAACGGGTAGTGGTGGGTGCGCGACCGGATGGTGCCGATGACCTTGTCCGGCTCGGTGGTGGCGAAGACGAACTTCACGTGCGGCGGCGGTTCCTCGACCAGCTTGAGCAGGGCGTTGAAGCCCTGCGTGGTCACCATGTGCGCCTCGTCGACGATGTAGATCTTGTAGCGGCTGGAGACCGGCGCGAAGAAGGCCCGTTCGCGCAGATCGCGGGCGTCCTCGACGCCGCCGTGGCTGGCGGCGTCGATCTCGATCACGTCGATGCTGCCCGGGCCACCCCGGGCCAGCTCCACGCAGGACAGGCACTCCCCGCACGGCTCCGGGCGCGGCCCTCGCTCGCAGTTGAGCGCGCGGGCCAGGATGCGGGCCGAGGTGGTCTTGCCGCAGCCGCGCGGTCCGGAGAACAGGTACGCGTGGTTCACCCGGTTGTTGGCCAGCGCCCGCTGCAGCGGCTCGGTGACGTGCTCCTGACCGATGACGTCGGCGAAGGTGTCCGGGCGGTAGCGCCGGTAGAGGGCCAGCGGGGCGGTGGCGCCGGTGGGCGGTGGCGTGGTCGCCCGGGAGGCGGGGGCCGGCGGGCCGGCGTCGTCGTCAGCCTCGGCGAACAGGGCCTCGTCCTGGCTGAACTCCGGCAGGTCCGGGGGCGCGTCGCCGTCGTCCGGCTCGTCCCAGCCGCCGGTCCCGGCCGTCCGCGCCTCCGTCATGCCCTCACCCACGCCACGCACCCTATGCCCCCGCGCCGACACCCGGTCCCGGATCCGGGGCGGCTCGCGAACCCGTACGCGCGGAGGGCCAGCCCCGGGTCAGGCGCCGCGGGTCAGGTCCCAGATCGCCGCGGCCAGGGCCACGAGCAGGATGCCCAACGACGTCAGCAGGGTGACCTGCAGGCCGACCACGGGGTCGCCGCCGCCCCGACCGAGCTGGTACGCGGTCACCAGCACCGCCGCCCCGAGCGCGCTGCCGATCCGCTGGCCGGTCTGGATCACCGCCCCGGCGGCCCCACCCATCCGCGGCGGCACCGCACTGAGCGACAGCGTCTGGTTGGGCGAGATCACCGCGCCGCCGCCGAGACCGGCGAGCAGCAGCGGGAAGGCCAGCATCCACCAGCGGAACTGGTCGGCGGAGTCGGGCAGCACCAGCCAGAGCACGGCCAGGCCGGACATCATCACCGCGATGGCGATGACGGTGATCCGTCGGTTGAGCCGGGCCACCAGGCGCCCCGCGATCGGCGACATGACCGCGGTGCCCACGGCGAACGGGGTCACCATCAGACCGGCCTGCAGCGGCGAGTAGCCCAGACCCTCCTGCAGGAACACCGACACCACCAGGAGCACCCCGGTGAAGCCGGTGAAGTAGAGCGCGCCGATCAGCACCCCGTTCGCGAAGCCGCGGGTGCGCCGCAGCAGATCCAGATCCAGCAGCGGCGCCAGCCCGGCCGCCTGCTGCCGCCGCTCCCACCACAAGAACAGCACCAGGAACACGGGCACGGCCAGCAGCAGGTACAGCCACGGACCCGGGCCCTTCTCCGACTCGACCACCGGCAGCAGCAGGCTGAACACGGCCGCGCCCAGCAGCAGGGCGCCGACCACGTCGATGTGCCGCTCGGCCGCCGTCCGCCCCGCGTCGGCGGGACGAGCCGGCACCCAGCGCCAGATGAAGACCATGGCCACCAGACCGATCGGCACGTTGATGCCGAAGATGTAGCGCCAGCCGTCGGTCTCGCCGAACAGCGCGATCAGGGCGCCGCCCAGGATCGGGCCGATGGCGCTGGCCACACCGACGGTGGTGCCGAAGTAGCCGAACGCGACCCCGCGCTCCTTGCCGGTGAACAGCTGCTGGATGAGCCCGGAGCTCTGCGGCGTGAGCAGCCCGGCCGACATGCCCTGGAGCACCCGGGCCGCGATCACCAGCTGGGCGTCGGCGGCGAGGCCGGAGGCCGCGCTGCCCAGGATGAAACCGGTCAGCCCGATCATCATCAACGCCCGCCGGCCGTAGACGTCACCCAACCGGCCGCCGGCCACCAGGGTGAGGCCGAAGGCCAGGGCGTAGCCCGACACCACCCACTGGATGGTCGCGGTGTCGGTGCGCAAGCCGGTCTGCATCGAGGGGATGGCGACGTTGACGATGGTGACGTCCAGCAGGGCCATGAAACCGACGGCCAGGGTCACGCCCAGGATCCGCCACCGGGCGGGGCTTGGTGGGCTGGTCGTCTGGTCGGTGGGCACGGCGCGATTCTGCCCCGGGGGTCCGCACGGATGCTCAGGTCCGGTCGGCCGGGCAGCGCACAGCGACGCTGGGGACAATGGGCGGGGTGGTGACGAGACGACAGCTCCTGTACGCGTCCGCGGGCCTCGCCCTGTCCGCGGTCGCGGGCTGCGGCCGCGACCAGGCCGTGCCGAGCACGACGACCAGTCCGTCGCCGACCAGCGCCTCGCCCCGTCCCACGAGCGCGTCACCCCGCCCGATCCCGACCCGGACGCCGACGCCCTCCCCCACCGCGACGCCCTCCCCCACGCCGACGGGCGCCCCCGAGCCGGAGGTGGCCGGCACGGTGGCCGACGACTTCGATGTGCCGTGGGGGCTGGTCTTCCTGGCCGACGGGAGCGCCCTGGTCTCCGAGCGCAACACCGCGAAGATCATCCGTGTCACCGCGAAGGGCAAGAAGACCACGCTGGGCGAGGTGTCCGGCGTGGTGGCGCCGACGGGGATCGGCGAGGGCGGGTTGCTCGGCATCGCCACCGCGCCGGGCGACGACGACACGCTGTTCGTCTACCTCACGACCGGGTCCGACAACCGGGTGGCCCGGGTCAGTCTGGCCGGCGGCACGGTCGGCAGGCCGAAGGCGGTCCTGACCGGCATCCCGACCAGCACCCACCACCACGGCGGCCGGCTGCTGTTCGACCGCGAGGGGATGCTCCTCGTCTCCACCGGCGACGCCGAGCAGTCCTCGCTGGCCCAGGACAAGGACTCGCTGGCCGGCAAGATCCTGCGCATCCGCCCCGACGGTCGCGCCGCGCCGGGCAACCCGTACGGCAACCGCACCTGGAGCTACGGCCACCGCAACGTCGAGGGACTCGCCTTCGACGCGGACGGTCGGCTGTGGGCCACGGAGTTCGGGGACAAGGAGGCCGACGAGCTCAACCTCATCCGCAGGGGCCGGAACTACGGCTGGCCCCGGGTCGAGGGGACGTCCGACCGGGACGGTCTGACCGACCCGAAGGCGACCTGGTCCCCGACGAGCAGCTGTTCCCCGGCCGGTCTGGCCATCACCCGGTCGACCGCCTTCGTCGGCGCCCTCCAGGGCCGGTGCCTGTTCGCCGTGCCCCTGGACGGGACCGACGCGGGCAAGCCCCGGGCCTACTTCGCCGGCGACCACGGCCGGATCCGCAACGCGGTCGCCGCCCCCGACGGTTCGGTGTGGATCACCACGTCCAACACCGACGGCCGGATCGAGCCCGGTCGCGACGACGACAAGATCCTCCGCGTCACCCTCTAGCGGCGATTCCGCCGGTCACTCCGCCGATGACAGGATGGCGCCCATGACCTCTCAGCGGATCCTCTTCATCGGTGGCAGCGGCGTGATCAGCACCTCCAGCGTCCAGCTGGCGGTCGCCCAGGGACACCGGGTGACCGTGATGAACCGTGGCCGGAGCAGCTCCCGCGACCTGCCCGAGGTGGTCGAGACGCTCGTCGCCGACGCGACCGACGCCGCCGCGGTCGCCGCCGCCGTCGGCGACCGCGAGTTCGACGTCGTCGCCCAGTTCCGGGCCTTCCTGCCGGCGCAGGTGGCCTCCGACATCGCCCTCTTCTCCGGCCGGACCGGCCAGTACGTGTTCATCAGCTCGGCCTCGGCCTACCAGAAGCCCCCGTCGCGGCTGCCGGTGACCGAGTCGACCCCGCTGCGCAACCCGTTCTGGCAGTACTCCCGGGACAAGATCGCCGGCGAGGACCTGCTGGTCGCGGCCTACCGGGACTCCGGCTTCCCCGCGACGATCGTGCGGCCCTCGCACACGTACGACAAGACGCTGCTGCCGACCATGGGGCACTGGACCGACGTGGCGCGGATGCGGGCCGGCAAGCCGGTGGTGGTGCACGGCGACGGCACCACCCAGTGGACCCTGACCCACGCCGACGACTTCGCGGTGGCCTTCGTCGGGCTGCTCGGGCACCCCGCCGCGATCGGTGAGGACTTCACCATCACCGGCACCCACGCGCCCACCTGGAACCAGATCTACACCTGGCTCGGCCACGCCGCCGGGGTCGAGCCGGAGCTGGTGCACGTGGCCAGCGAGACCATCGCCCGGGTGGCGCCGGCGATGGGGCCGGGCCTGGTCGGCGACAAGGCGCACTCGATGGTGTTCGACTGCAGCAAGGTGTCCGCCCTGGTGCCGGCGTTCCGGACCACCATCGAGTACCACGACGCCGCCCACGAGCAGATCGCCTGGTTCGACGCCAACCCCTCCCAGCAGACGGTCGATGCCGAGCAGGACGCGATCTTCGACCGCCTGGTCAAGGGCGCCAGGTCTTTCTGAGGGCGATCGTGCGTCAAACTCTCCTCTATCGGGCGCGAAGCAGCGCGACACGCCGCGTTCGGGCTCAGTCGGGGAGAGTTTTCCGCACCATCGCCGCGAGACTCCGTGGCTGAGGCACGGATCGGCATCTCGGGCTGGACCTACCCACCCTGGCGGGGCACCTTCTACCCGCCGAAGATGCCCCACAGGGGCGAGCTGACGTACGCAGCGTCCAGGCTGGGCTCGATCGAGGTCAACGGCACCTTCTACGGCCTGCTCAAGCCGGACGCGTTCCGGCGCTGGGTCGCCGAGACCCCGGACGGCTTCGTCTTCGCCGTGAAGGGCAGCCGGTTCATCACCCACCTGAAGAAGCTGGCCGACGTGGAGGTCCCGCTGGCCAACTTCCTCGCCTCCGGGGTGCTCGCCCTCGGCGACCGGCTCGGGCCGCTGCTGTGGCAGCTGCCGCCCACCCTGGGTTACGACGAGGACCGGCTGAGCACCTTCTTCGCCCGACTGCCCCGCACCCTGGGCGCCGCCGCCGAGCTGGCCGCCGGGCACGACCAGCGGATCACCGAGGACCGGGCTCTGCTCACCACCGACCGTCCGGACCACCCGGTCCGGCACGCCCTCGAGGTGCGGCACGACAGCTTCCGTACGCCCGCCCTGGCCGAGTTGCTCCGCGCGCACGACGTCGCCCTGGTCTGGGCCGACAACCCCGGCACCTGGCCGGTGCTGGACGCGTCCACCACCGACTTCCGCTACGTGCGGCTGCACGGCGACACCGAGCTCTACGCCAGCGGCTACACCGACCAGGCGCTGGATGCCTGGGCGGACCGGATCAGCGGCTGGCTGGCCGCCGGCCAGGACGTGTCCGTCTACTGCGACAACGACGCGAAGGTGCGGGCGCCGTACGACGCGATGGGTCTGATGGCGCGGCTCGGTCTGACCAAGCCGGCTCCCTGAGCTCGCCGGCGGGAGGCCCGGGGACGAAAGAGTCCCCCGCGCACCCGAAAGAGCTCACTTACCCTTGCTGTCTTCCGACCCTGGGGGAGTTGGGCGAGGTATCGCCACGCGGGGGACCGGCGACCAGTGTACAGATCGCGCGAGGGGTCACCGGCCGCCCGCGGCGGG
>JBMDXL010000218.1:0-4011 GCA_048594465.1 Microlunatus sp.
GGTGAAGGACGACTCCGGCAACCCGACCCACTCCTTCAAGGACCGCGTCGTCGCCGTGGCCCTGTCGGCGGCCCGCGAGCTCGGTCTGCAGGTGCTCGCCTGCCCCTCCACCGGCAACCTGGCAAACGCCGTGGCCGCCGCGGCCGCCCGGGCCGGCATCAAGAGCGTCGTCTTCGTGCCCGAGAACCTCGAGCAGCAGAAGATCATCGCCTCCGCCGTCTACGACACCACCCTGATCGCGGTGCACGGCTCGTACGACGACGTCAACAAGCTGGCCAGCGAGATCGCCGCGGAGGAGGAGGGCTGGGCGTTCGTCAACGTGAACGTCCGCCCCTACTACGCCGAGGGCTCCAAGACGCTGGCGTACGAGATCGCGGAGCAGCTGGGCTGGCGGCTGCCCGACCAGGTGGTCATCCCGGTGGCCTCCGGTTCCCAGCTCACCAAGATCGACAAGGGCTTCACCGAGCTGATCAACCTGGGTCTGGTGGAGCCGAAGCCGTACACGATCTTCGGCGCCCAGGCCACCGGCTGCTCGCCGGTCGCGCAGGCGTTCCGCGCCGGTCACGACGTGGTGCAGCCGGTCAAGCCGGACACCATCGCCAAGTCGCTGGCCATCGGCAACCCGGCGGACGGGCCGTACGTCCTGGACGTCGTCCGGCGCACCGGCGGGGCGATCGTGGACGTCGACGACACGACAGTGGTGGAGAACATCCAGCGGCTGGCCCGGACCGAAGGCATCTTCGCCGAGACCGCCGGTGGGGTCACCGTCGGGGTGACCGCCAAGCTGATCGCCCAGGGGGTGCTGGACCCGGCCCAGGAGACCGTGGTGATCAACTCCGGGGACGGGCTGAAGACCCTGGACGCGGTCGCCGATAAGGTCGGCCCGAAGACCACGATCCCGCCTCGCTACGAGGCTTTCACCGAGTTCTGGAAGGCACGAGGCTGATGAGCGCCACCGTCCGCATCCCCACCATCCTGCGCAGCTACACCGGCGGGGCGAACGAGGTCACGGCCGAGGGCGGCACCCTCGCGGAGGTGCTGGACTCGTTGGAGTCCGCCCACCCCGGTCTGCGGGCCCGGGTGCTGGACGACGCGGGAGCCCTTCGTCGGTTCGTGAACATCTACGTCGGCGACGACGACGTGCGCTTCATCGGCGGCCTGGAGGCCACCGTGGCCGAGGGCGCCAAGATCTCCATCATCCCGGCCGTCGCCGGCGGCTGACCCCGGCGCGACCGTGCGCCGAGGCAGCATCCTGATCGGGGTCGCGGTCCTCATCGGGCTGGCCGTGGCCGCGCTGGTGCTCGCCCCGGGCCGGACCCTGGCCGCCCGCGCCCCGATCGGGACGACCGTGGTGGTCGACGTCCCCGGCGGGCGGGACTGGGCGGTCTACACCTCGCTGAGCACCTGGCGCGCCGCCGCCTGCGACCTGACCGGCGCCGACGGCGCGCCGATGGTGCTGCGCCCGGACATGCTGCAGCAGCGGCTGCCCGGGACGCCCACCTGGTATCCCCAGGGCTCCTTCCGGCTCGAGCGTGGTCAGCCGGTCACGGTGGTCTGCACCGGTCCCGCCGGACAGTTCGCCGTCGGGCGGTCCGCGGGTCTCGGACACCTGGTCCTGACCCGTGGTCTCGGGTTCGTCGGCCTCCTGGTCGGGGTGACCGGTCTGGTCATGATCATCGTCGGCGCCGTCCGGCGGGGGCGACGCCCTCCGACCTAGCCGGCGGAGGTGCCGGCTGGTAGCAGACCGCGGTCGGCCAGATTCCGCCACAGGGAACGGATCCCGACCTCCCACGGGGGAGCGGCCTCGCTGCTGGTGACGGTGTTGACCAAGGTCCCCAGCAGCGGTGTGGAGATGGTGACCCGGTCGGCCTCGTGGTGGGTGAAGCCGACGTCCGGGGCGTCCCGGTCCTGGGTCGGGGCGAACATCGTGCCGGTGAACAGGGCGAAGCCGTCCGGGTACTGGTGGTGGTCGCCGCAGGTGTGGGTCAGCAGCTCCGGCAGCGTGCGGCTCATCTGCGCCATCGAGCTGGTGGCCTCCAGGACGAAGCCGTCGTCGGCCCCCTCGATCCGCAACGACACGTCGGCTGCCGCCACCTCGGCCAGGGTGAACCCGTCGTCGAACAGCCGGATCATCGGTCCGATCGCGCAGGACGCGTTGTTGTCCTTGGCCTCACCCAGCAGCAGCGCGCTGCGACCCTCGAAGTCGCGCAGGTTGACGTCGTTGCCGAGAGTGGCCCCGACCGCCCGGCCGTCCGGGCCGGCCACCAGCACCACCTCGGGCTCCGGGTTGTTCCAGGCCGAGCGCGCCAGCACGCCGATGGGTGCGCCGGCGCCCACGGCCGACAGCACCGGCGCCTTGGTGAAGATCTCCGGATCGGGTCCGATCCCGACCTCCAGGTACTGCGACCACAGACCCTCGGCGAGCAGAGCCTCCTTCACCGCGGCGGCCTTGTCGCTGCCGGGCCGGATGTCGGCGATGGAACCGCCGATGGCCGCCTGGACCCGGGACCGGACCTCCTGCGCCCGCTGAGGGTCACCGGCGGCCCGCTCCTCGATCACCCGCTCGACCATGCTCACCGCGAAGGTCACGCCCGCCGCCTTGATCACCTGGAGGTCGATCGGGGCCAGCAGGCGTACGGACGGGTCGTCCAGCGACCAGGTCCGCTCGGTCGTGGCGCTGAGCGCGATCTCACGGGCGTCCGGGCGCTCCAGCAGGTCGGCCATGGTGGGGACGACCGGCGTCAGGTCCACCAGGTCGTCGCCGCGGACCGCCACCACGCAGGGGCCGTCGTCGGCGAGGACCCGCCCGACCAGGACAGCGCCCTCCCGGTCGGCGGGCAGCAGCTGGTTGAGGGGGGTGCTCACTCTCGCGTCCATCGGACCATCTTCTCCTGCCGGTCCTTCCGTCCGCTGACGCACAGCTCCGTACGCGCAAGCACGGCCAGCAACGCCCGCGTGAGTGGTCGCAGGAGTGCGTCAGCGGGATGGTCGGGGCTCAGGCGGCAGAGTGTGGGTAGCAGCGGGCACTATGGCGGGCATGGCAGTCGACACCACCCTCGCCCTCTCCAGCGAGGACGCCCTCCGCCGGACCATCGCCGCGATGGCCGGTCCGGACGCGGCGCCCCGTGAGGACCAGCTGCGGGCCGTGACCGAGCTGGTCGACCACCGGCGGCGGGTGCTGGTCGTGCAGGCCACCGGGTGGGGCAAGTCGGCGGTCTACTGGGCGGCGACCACGGCCCTGCGGTCGCACGGCGGCGGTCCGACCTTGGTGGTCTCCCCGCTGCTGGCCCTGATGCGCGACCAGATCGCGGCGGCCGAGCGGGCCGGGCTGCGCGCGGCCACCATCAACTCCACCAACATCGACGAGTGGGACCCGGTGCTGGCCGACCTGCAGGAGGGCCGGATCGACGTCCTGCTCATCTCCCCGGAGCGGCTGGCCAATCCCGGGTTCGCCCGCCGGCTGCCGGATCTGCTGTCCTCCTGCGGCCTGCTGGTGATCGACGAGGCCCACTGCGTCTCCGACTGGGGCTTCGACTTCCGCCCCGACTACCAGCGCCTGACCCGCACCCTGCTGGCGCTGGCGCCGGACACCCCGGTGCTGGCCACCACCGCGACGGCCAACGAGCGGGTCACCGGCGACGTGGCCGCCCAGCTGGGGGATGACACGGTCACCCTGCGAGGGTCGCTGGCCCGTGCCTCGCTGCGGCTGGCGGTGGTGCCCGGTCTGACCCCGCTGGAGCGCTACGCCTGGGTCGCCGACGCGCTGACCGAGCTCCCCGGGTCCGGGATCATCTACGTGCTCACCGTGGCCGAGTCGGAGCGGGTGGCCGGGTTCCTGGGCAGTCTGGGGCACGACGTCGCCGCCTACTCCGGCCAGACCCAGAACCGGCAGGAGCTGGAGGACCGGCTGCGGCGCAACGAGGTGAAGGCGCTGGTGGCGACCTCGGCGCTGGGGATGGGCTACGACAAGCCCGACCTCGCCTTCTGCCTGCATCTCGGTTCACCGGCGTC
>JBMDXL010000219.1:0-1776 GCA_048594465.1 Microlunatus sp.
CCAGCACCCCGGCCAGCAGTCCGAAGCCCAGCCGGTTGAGGAACAGCGCCGGGTTCTGCACGCCGTGCATCAGCGCGAAGAGGAGCGCGGACACGATCACCCCGAATGCGGGGTGGGCGACCAGGCTGCCCAGCGCCTGCATCAGGTAGCCGCGGAAGAAGATCTCCTCAGCGGCCGCCTGCAGCGGGGAGGTCAGGATGATCACCACCAGGAAGCCCCAGAAGCCCGGCTGGGGCGCCACGGTCACGGGAGTGGATCCGACGGCCAGCGGGATGAGCGTGACGCCGTTGAGCACGACCAGGGCCACGACGGCGCTGATCAGCAGGTAGCGCCAGCGCACCCTCGGCTGCACCGAGCTGAGCCACCGTGGCCGCACCTGGTGGACGATCGCCATCAGCACCCAGCAGATCGGGATCAGGGTCGCGATGCCGAGGTTGGCGGCGATCATCCCGGCCGGGATCTCGAAGGCGAGGGCGCGCCGGGCGAAGTCGGCGTACGCCTCCCCCGCCCCGACCGCCCCCCAGGAGACGCCGAGCACGACCTGGGTGACCACGGCGGTCATCAGCAGGTAGAGCGAGAGCCCGCAGACCACCCCAAGCAGCGAGCGCCACCAGAGGTAGCTGGATCCCCGCAGGATCTGCGGGTACGGCGCTCCATCCGGGGGGAGCGCCTCCGGGAGCTGGGGGTCGTAGCGGCGAGCCGCCGCGGCGGGCGCCGGCGCGACCGTCGGCTTGGCCGGGGTCGGACGACCGCGAAGAGCCGGGTTGCCGGAGCGTCGGTTCTTCTTGGCCACGTCAGGCCTGCGACAGGCCGGCCCGAGCCGCTTCGATCCGGGCCAGCGACGACTCCCGGCCGAGCAGCTCCAGCGACTCGAACAACGGCGGGGAGATCTTCCGCCCGGTGACCGCGACCCGCACGGGGCCGAAGGCGAGCTTCGGCTTCAGACCCAGACCCTCGATCAGGGCCGACCGGAGAGCCGCCTCGATCGCTGTGTGGTCGTACGGCTCCACCGTGCGCAGGGCGTCGGCGGCGGCGTCCAGCACCGGGCCGGCGGTGGCCGGCAGCGCGGCCGTCTCGTCGATCTGGACGTCGGCGTCGGCGGTGAACAGGAACCGGATCAGCTCCACCCCCTCCGACAGCGTCACCATCCGCTCCTGGATCAGCGGCGTCGCCCCGACCAGCAGCGACCACTGCTCCGGCGAGGGCGGGTCGCTGACCAGGTCGGCGGCCGTCAGGTACGGGACCAGCTGGTCGGCCAGGTCGTCGGTGGACAGCCGACGGATGTGGGCGGCGTTGATCGCCTCGCACTTCTTCGCGTCGAACTTCGCCGGGTTGGCGTTGACCCGGAGGATGTCGAAGACACCCACCATCTCCTCGATGGTGAAGACGTCCCGGTCGTCGGCGATCGCCCAGCCCAGCAGGGCCAGGTAGTTCAGCAGCGCTTCCGGCAGATAGCCCTGCTCGCGGTACTCCGCGAGACCGGATCCCTTGTCCCGCTTGGACAACCGGCGGTTGCCGTCGCCCAGCACGGTCGGCAGGTGACCGAAGGTCGGCACCCGGCCGCTGCCCACACCGATCCGGGCCAGCGCCCGGTAGAGCACGATCTGCCGCGGCGTCGACGGCAGCAGGTCCTCCCCACGGAGCACGTGGGTGATCTCCATCAGCGCGTCGTCCACCGGGTTCACCAGCGTGTAGAGCGGCTCGCCGGTGCCGCGCACCAGCACGTAGTCGGGGACGTTCACTGCCTCGAAGGTGATCTCGCCCCGGACCAGGTCA
>JBMDXL010000022.1:0-7108 GCA_048594465.1 Microlunatus sp.
CGCCCTGCTGCTGGCCGAGCCGGCGCCCCAGCTGCTGATCCTGGACGAGCCGACCAACAACCTCGACCTGGACAGCGTCGCCCAGCTCACCGCCGCCCTGAACGCCTACCAGGGCGCCCTCCTCGTGGTCAGCCACGACGACCCCTTCCTCGCCGACCTCCACCTCACCGCCCGCCTCGACCTGTCCACCTCTCCCGCCACCCTCACCCCGGTCGGCTGAGCCCCAGCCCGCTCCACCTCCGGTCGCGTACGCATGGCGGTGACCACTCCCAGCCCCCCTGAATCGCTGTGGGCACCCCGGGGAGGTCGGTGCACCATCCGTACGGGCAAAGACCGGAGCACAGGCACCTGGGATGAGCGATGGGACTGGGGGTGGTGGTCGAAGGACGTGGACGGGTCTGGCAGGAGCCCGAGCCTGCGAGGGCGGGTGGTTGTCCGAGACCATCACGCCCAGTCCCATCGCGGACTCGCCCACAGGGAGCCAGAGCGCGACGATTTCTGCCCCTACGGTCCCGTGTGGCAGACTTGCTCGGGTTGCCTACAGGTCGTGACTCCTGCCGTGGGGGGATCGTTCAGGACCGTGGGCCCATCCGAACTCCACACGACTCGGTGACCTACGGCACTGGCGAGGAAACAACATGAGCAAGCTGATCGACGCGATCGACTCCCAGTCCCTGCGGGACGACATCCCCGCCTTCCGACCCGGTGACTCCGTCAAGGTGCACGTCAAGGTCGTCGAGGGCAACCGTTCCCGCATCCAGGTCTTCGCCGGCGTGGTCATCTCCCGTACGGGTGACGGCATCCGCCAGGCCTTCACGGTCCGCAAGGTGAGCTTCGGCGTCGGTGTCGAGCGCACCTTCCCGCTGCACAGCCCGATCATCGACAAGATCGAGGTCGAGCGTCACGGTGACGTGCGCCGCGCCAAGCTGTACTACCTCCGCGGTCTGCGCGGCAAGGCTGCGAAGATCAAGGAGAAGCGCGACCGCTGACGCGTCGCGGTGCGTGCTCCGCCACGCACCGCACGCTCCCGGCTGTCGCCCGACAGCAGCTGGTTGGGGCGACCCCGGGACCGAAGGACAGACATGGTGAACGACCGGGGGGCTCGGCGCGTGCGCGACACCCCGAGCAGTCCGGACACCGCCGAGGCCGATCTGTCGATCCTGCCGTCCCGGGGGCGCCAGTCCTTCGGACAGCACGCCGGCGCCTTCGTCCGCGAGCTGCTGGCCGTGGTGATCGGGGCGATCATCGTCGCGTCCTTGCTCCGTGGCTTCGTCGGGCAGATGTTCATCATCCCGTCGATCTCCATGCAGAACACGCTGCAGATCAGCGACCGGGTGGTGGTCGAGAAGCTGTCCTCGATCAAGCGCGGGCAGGTCGTGGTGTTCGCCAACCCCGGGGGCTGGCTCAGTGGTGTGCAGCCCACCGAGCGGGGACCCGTCGGCCGGGCGCTGGAGTTCGTGGGCGTGCTGCCCGACACCAGCACCGAGCACCTGATCAAGCGCGCCGTCGGCATGCCGGGCGATCACGTCGTCTGCTGCGACACCCAGGGCCGGATCACCGTGAACGACGTCCCGCTGGATGAGCGGAGCTACCTGTTCCGGTCACCCGACGGTGAGCTCGCCGATCCGTCCAAGATCCGTTTCGACGTGGTGGTGCCGGCCGACCGGGTGTTCGTGCTCGGCGACAACCGCGGGTCCAGCCGGGACTCCCGCTGCCACCTCAACGACACCGGACCCGGGGCGTTGAAGGGCGAGAACGCCTTCGTCCCGCTCGACCTGGTGGTCGGCCGCGCGGTCGCCGTGGCCTGGCCCGTCGGCGATGCGCACCGGCTCACCGTCCCGCCGACGTACGCTGGCGTCCCGGCGCCGGTCGAGCCGGCACCACTGCGGCCGGTGGTCAGGGCCGGACCGGAAGCCAGTTGTTGAGCCGGCCCGGAACGCGCGGGCCGGTGCGGTCCAGTCCGAGCACGAGGGGGAGCCGGTGAGCAGCGAGACGACCACCCGACCCCGGCGGACCGGCGGCCGGTTCGGCGCGTTCGCCCGTGAGCTCCTGATCGTCGTCGTCGGCGCCCTGGTGGTGTCGACGCTGCTGCGGGCCTTCGTCGGGCAGATGTTCATCATCCCGTCGGAGTCGATGGAGAACACCCTGCTGGTGGGCGACCGCGTGGTGGTGCAGAAGATCTCCGACGTCCAGCGTGGCGACGTGGCGGTCTTCGAGGACCCCGGGGGCTGGCTGGACAGCGAGCCCGCCGGTGACCCGGGGCCGCTGGACCGGCTGCTGGAGTTCGTCGGGTTCCCCACCGCGAGCAGCCCCGAGCACCTGATCAAGCGCGTCATCGGCATGCCCGGCGACCGTGTCGTCTGCTGCGACGCGGACGGGCGGATCACCGTGAACGGCAAGCAGCTGGACGAGACCAGCTACCTCTACACGGATCCGAACGGGGTCCAGGTCGCACCCTCCGACATCGCGTTCGACGTCACCGTCCCGGCTGGGCGGCTGTTCATGATGGGCGACCACCGGGACCTGAGCGCGGACTCCCGCTGCCACCTGTCGGACCTGTCGTTGAGCGGCCCGAAGGGCTCGGTCGCGTTCGTCCCGCTGGACAAGGTGGTCGGACCTGCCTTCGCCATCGCGGCGCCGTTCGACCGCGCCCAGCTCCTGCACCGCCCGGCGACGTTCGCGTCCGTGCCGGCGCCGTCCGAGCCTCCCCCGGCCCAGGCGGTGATCTCTCCCGACGACGTGACCTGCTGTTGGCGACGACCACACCGACGGTGCGGGTCCGGCGCGACAGCGGTCTGTACGGCTACGAGCGGGCGCTGTCGAGGGTCGGGCTGGCCCCGGTGGCCGGCGCCGACGAGGCCGGTCGGGGCGCCTGTGCGGGGCCCCTGGTGGCGGCGGCGGCCATCCTGGCCGACTCGCGGTCCCGGCCGATCAGCGTGCTGCGGGACTCCAAGCTCCTGTCCGCCGCCCAGCGCGAGCGCGCGTACGCCGAGATCACCCGCAAGGCGATCGCCTGGTCGGTGGTGGTCATCGAGCCCGGCGAGTGCGACCGGCTGGGGATGCACGTGGCCAACGTCGAGGCGCTGCGCCGGGCCCTGCACCGGCTCGAGGTGCGCCCCACGTACGCGCTGACCGACGGCTTCCCGGTCGACGGTCTCGGCGTCCCCGGTCTCGCGGTCTGGAAGGGCGACCGGGTGGCGGCGTGCGTCGCCGCCGCGTCGATCATCGCCAAGGTGACCCGGGACCGGATCATGTGCGAGCTGGACGAGGTGCACCCGGAGTACGCCTTCAAGATCCACAAGGGCTACTGCACGCCGCTGCACCAGGAGCGCCTGGACACGTACGGGCCGTCGGCCACGCACCGGATGCGATTCGAGAACGTGTCCCGGACGGCTAGGGTCGAGGACCGCGGCACTAGAGTCGAGTCGCCATGAGGAAAGTGCAGGGACAGCAGTGAGCGCGGAAGACCTCGAGCAGTACGAGAGCGAGCTGGAGCTGCAGCTCTACCGCGAGTACAAGGACGTCGTCGGCATCTTCACCTACGCCGTGGAGACCGAGCGCCGCTTCTACCTGTGCAACGCGGTGGACCTGAAGGTCCGCTCCGAGGGCGGCGACGTCTACTACGAGGTCTCGATGGCCGACGCCTGGGTCTGGGACATGTACCGTCCGGCCCGCTTCGTGAAGAGCGCCAAGGTCCTCACCTTCCGTGATGTCTCCATCGAGGAGATCGCGCACAGCGACCTCGAGGTCCCCAAGCCCTCCTGACCCGCGCCTTCCGCGGCCCGCTGACCCCCCGGGCGGGCTGACTGGCGCCTCTCGGGTCGGCCGGGTCGACCGGTTGTGGCTTGCCGGTGGGTTCTGGTGGGCGGTGGCGCGGCCGGGGGTCTCCGTTTGTGGCTTGCCGGTGGGTTCCGGTGGGCGGTGGCGCGGCCGGGTCGACCGTTTGTGGCTTGCCGGTGGATTCCGGTGAGCGGCCGCGCCCTGCGGTCTCCCGTTTGTGGCTCGCCGGCGGCGTCCGGCGGTGTCTGCCGTGCTTTGTCGTCGCCGGCCAAGGAGCTGCAGCTGAGTTGTCCACAGATCCGGCGACGGCGTTTCGTCATCCACAGATCTGCGAGCACCCCGGTCGATCTCGTCCGACGTCCTTTGTGTGGGAGTGACGAAGGAGGTCGGTATGACGGTGCGACGGACGCGCAACGAGATCGGGGCCATGGGCGAAGCCCTCGCCGTGCTCGAGCTGGAGGAACAGGGCCTGGAGATCCTGGACCGCAACTGGTCGTGCCGGTGGGGTGAGCTCGACGTGGTCGCCCTGGACCGCAGCGGGGGCCGGCGGACGGCGGTGTTCTGCGAGGTCAAGTGCCGGACGGGTCGCAACTACGGTGATCCGCTGGAGTCGATCACGCACGCCAAGATCCGGCGGCTCCGGCAGCTCGCGGCGGAGTGGATGAGCCAGCACCGGCTGCCCGTCGACGGGATGCGACTCGACGCGATCGGCGTCCTGCTGCAGCACGGCCATCAGCCGGTGCTCGTCCACATCACCGGGATCGGCGACCAGTGAGTCTCGCCTGCGCGTACGCCGTCGCGCTGGTGGGTCTGGACGGCCGGATCGTCGAGGTCGAGGCCCACACGGGTCCCGGGTTGCCGCGCACCATCCTGGTCGGGCTGCCCGACACCTCGCTGTACGAGGCACGCGACCGGTGCAAGGCGGCGGTGCACAGCAGCCAGCAGAGCTGGCCGAACACGCTGCTGACCATCAACCTCTCGCCGGCGACCCTGCCGAAGCAGGGGAGCGGCTACGACCTGGCCATCGTCACCGCGGTGCTGGCGGCCGCCGACGTCGTCAAGCCGATCGAGCTGCGCGACACCGTGCTGCTGGGTGAGCTGGGTCTGGACGGCCGGGTCCGTCCGGTGCGGGGAGTGCTGCCCGCCACGCTGGCCGCCGCGCAGGCGGGTTTCCGGCGGGTGATCGTGCCCTATCGGCAAGCCGGGGAAGCCCAGCTCGTCGACGGCATCGAGGTGCTCGGGGTCGCCTCTCTGGCCCAGCTGATCGCCGTGCTGCAGCACGAGCCGGTGCCGGACGCCGAACCGGTCGACCTGGTGCCCACCAGCCAGCGCCTCGGCACCGACGTGGAGCTGGACCTCGCCGACGTAGCCGGCCAGTTGGAGGCCAAGTGGGCGGTCGAGGTGGCGGCAGCGGGACGACACCACCTGCTCTTCACCGGCCCGCCCGGGGTCGGCAAGACCATGCTCGCGGCCCGGCTGCCCGGGTTGCTGCCCGACCTCACGATCGGCGAGGCGCTGGAGGTCTCGGCGGTGCACTCCCTGGCCGGTTTCGACCTGTCGGACGGACTGGTCCGACGGCCGCCGTACGCGGAGCCCCACCACTCGGCGTCGATGGCGAGCATCGTCGGCGGCGGCCCCGGACTCGCCCGTCCGGGCGCCGTCTCGTGTGCGCATCGCGGGGTGCTCTTCCTCGACGAGGCTCCGGAGTTCTCGGTGAAGGTCCTGGAGGCCCTGCGGGTGCCACTGGAGTCCGGCGTGATCAACCTGAACCGGAGTCACGGCCTCACGCGGTACCCGGCTCGCTTCCAGCTGGTGATGGCCGCCAACCCCTGTCCGTGCGGTCAGTCGGGCACCGTCGGCGCCTCCTGTCTGTGCCCGCCGATGGCCGTCCGTCGCTACACCGCGAAGCTCTCGGCGCCGATCCGCGACCGGGTCGACATCACCCAGCACTTCCGGCCACTCAAACGGCACCAGCTCAAGGCGACGCTGGCCCAGGGCGAGCCCAGTGCCGCTGTGGCGGAGCGGGTCGCGCAGGCGCGGGAGCGTCAGGAGCGGCGGCTGACCGGCACGGGGTGGCATGCCAACAGCGAGGTCACGGGGGCCTACCTCCGTCACCACCTGCCGCAGCCGGGCGGGCTGCACCTGCTGGACCGGGCCGCCGAGCGGGGACTGCTGACCCCGCGCGGGATCGACAAGGCGTGGCGGGTGAGCTGGACGATCGCCGACCTGGTGGGCAAGGACAGACCGGGGGTCGATGAGATCGGTATCGCCCTGGCCATGCGGCAGGGCGATCAGCTCGGCTCACCCCGTGTCGTGCGGGAGGTGTCATGACCGCCTCGAGCGCCCGGGCGAACCAACCGACCGCCCCCGCGCGGGCGCTCCTCCCCACCGAGGTGCCGGGGCGGCCGCCGGGGGACCCGCCCGCGGTGGCAGCGAGCAGTGCCCGGGACCGCACGGAGCGGCTGGCGCTCAGCTGCGTGATCGAGGGTGGGGATCCAGCCGTGGCGGAGGTGACCGCGGTGTCCGGCGCGAGCGCGGCGTGGCAGCAGGTCCAGGACGGGCGCTTCGGCGAGGGGTTGGCCGAGCGGGCCGCGGCCCTGGATCTCGATCAGGTGCTGACCCGGGCCGCCCGTGGTCGCTCCCGGTTCGTGGTGCCGGGGGACGACGAGTGGCCGGAGCGCCTGGGCGATCTGCGGTACTGCGACGAGGTCCAGCGCCGTGGCGGGGTGCCGTTCGGGTTGTGGCTGCGGGGTCCCGGACACCTCGCCCAGCTCGCCGAGCGGTCGGTGGCCATCGTCGGCTCGCGCACCGCGACCCCGTACGGCACGACGATCGCCACCGATCTCGGCGCAGAGCTGGCCGAGACCGGCTTCACGGTGGTGTCCGGCGGAGCGTACGGGATCGACACCGCCGCCCACCAAGGTGCTCTGGCCGCGGCCGGACCGACGGTCGCGGTGGTGGCCAACGGCGTCGACGTCGCCTACCCGCAGGGGAACCGGAAGCTGTTCGACTGGGTGGCTCAGCACGGGCTGATCGTCTCCGAGCTCGCGCCCGGCACCCATCCGAGCCGGGTGCGCTTCCTGGCCCGGAACCGCCTGATCGCCGCCCTGAGCCTGGGCACCGTGGTGGTCGAGGCGGCGCTGCGGTCCGGGGCCCGCAACACCGCGAGCTGGGCCTCGGGCTGTGGACGGGTGCTGATGGCGGTGCCGGGTTCGGTGGAGTCGGCGATGTCGACCGCCCCGCACCTGATGATCCGCAACGGTCAGGCCGTGCTGGTCAGCAACGCCGCCGAGGTGCGCGAGCTGGTGTCGGAGTCCGGCCAGGCGAC
>JBMDXL010000220.1:0-1968 GCA_048594465.1 Microlunatus sp.
GGCGGTGACGGTGGGAGTCAGCGCGGGCGGGATCGGTTCGTCCGGCCCTTGGTGCGGCAGCACCAGGGCCGCCACCAGGACCAGGACGGCGGCGCTGATCAGCACGACCAGACCCGACGGGAGGCCCGAGAACCGCGGCTGAGCCCCGCCCGGCGGACCCGACGGCGGACCCGACGAGGGCGGCAAGGGGCCGTCGACCAGCTCGAACCGGCTGGTCCGGGGCGGTTCCTCGGCCACCACCACCTCCTCGTGCTGTCGCGATCGTACGTCGGTCCTCGGCGCCCCGGGCCGGGATCGGTCACTGCACCGGGAGGGGCAGCCGGTGCTGACCCGTCCTGCGGGACAATCGGACGGTGCTCACGTTCCACCGCTACGTCGCCATCGGCGACTCCAGCACCGAGGGTCTGGTCGACCCCGACGGGGCCGGCGGCTACCGGGGCTGGGCGGATCGGCTGGCGCAGCTGATCGCCGACGCCCAGGACGCACCCCTGGAGTACGCCAACCTCGCGGTCCGCAGTCTCCGCCTGAACGAGATCCGCAACCGCCAGTTCGACGACGCCCTGGCCCTCGAGCCGGATCTCATGACCATCTTCGGCGGCGGCAACGACCTGATCGGGATCGGCTGGGACCTGGACGAGATGCGGGCCGATCTCGCCGCGATGTACGGCGAGTCCCGCGCCCACGACTGCACCGTGCTGACCTTCACCTTCCCGGACCCGACGTCGATCAACCCGCTGGGCAAGCGGGTCCGCGATCGGATGTTCCGGTTCAACGACATCGTCCGCGCCGAGGCGGAGCGCTACGGCGTGCTGGTGATGGACTTCCAGAACTACCCGATCACCGAGGACCCGCGGCTGTGGTTCGAGGACCGCCTGCACGGCAACGAGCTCGGTCACCAGCGGACCGCGGCCGCGCTGGCCTGGCGGCTCGGCATCGCGGGGGCGGACGAGGCGTGGGCGGAGCCGCTGGACGACGAGCCGGCGCAGCGACGGCTGCGGGAGCAGCTCGGCTCCGACGTGGACTGGGTGCGTCGCTATCTCGGACCGTGGCTCGGTCGCGGCATCATCGGGGTCCCGCACGGGGACGGCGTCGAGGCCAAGCGGCCGGTGCCCACCGTGGTGCCGCGCTCCGACGGGTCCGAACAGGCAGATGCCTTCGGCGGCGGAACTCCGCAGAGCCCGTCGACGGGCTAGCGAACCCGCGGGCCGGCCGCGGTCCTCGTTCACTTACTGAACGATCAGTGGGTGAGGTCTTCCCAGACCGGGCGCACCAGTGCCAGACTCCGCGAGTCGAGGGCACCGGGGGATGCCGTGTCGGCGGACGTACCCCATCTCTCGAGGAGCTTCGATGACGAGACTTCGCCCTGTCCTGATCGCCCTGGTCGCCGTGCTGGCTGTCCTGATCCCGGCGGCACCCGGAGATGCCCACGGTCGCGACCGGGTCGCGCGCTTCACTCTCGGCGCGACCGTGCTGGACGGCGGAGAGCAGGTCACCTCGGTCAGCATCGACGCCCGCCGCGTCGGTCCGATCCGGGCGAGCAGCCTGACCGCAGACACCTTCTCGGTGCGCGCCGTGGGTCGCATTCCCACCGGTGTCGATCCCGGGACGCAGCCGGTCCAGGTCTTCGACGAGGTCCGTACGGTGTCCGGCGCCTCGCTCGGCGCCGATGGCCGGATCCGGCTCGACCTGGTGTCCGGGCCGACTGTGGCGGGCGCCTCGACGCTGACGTACCTGGGGGCGCAGGGCCGGAACGCGATGCTGGACCTGACCTACACGATCACGCATAACAGCCCGCTGACGCTCAAGAACGGCCGGTCCGCGACCATCAACCGGTTCACCCAGGGCGCCCTGGTGGATCCCGAGGTCGACCGGTTCTCCTCGGCGGTGTCACGGCAGGGTCTGAACTACCGCCTGGCCACGCCCACGACCGGTCGCGGCGATCGCCCGCTGGTCGTGTGGCTCCACGGC
>JBMDXL010000221.1:0-6604 GCA_048594465.1 Microlunatus sp.
CGGCGTGGTCGGCGGCCAGCGGACCGTCGACCACGACGAGGTCGTCCGGCTGCGGCGGACCCACCCGGACGAGAGCCTGGAGCGGATCGCCCGTCGCCTGGGCTGCTCGCTGTCCACGGTGAAGCGGCACCTCCGCCAGGAGCGCCATCAGCCGTCGGCCAACCGCGCGCGGGCCACCGTACGGCCCACCGAGAGCCAGGGTCGGCGCGCCACGGCCGAAAGTCTTGCCGAAACCTCAGGACCCCGTCGCGCTGCCGCGTGATCTTCGATACGTTTCAAGAGAACGCTCACCTGGGAGACCGCAGGGCCTCGGGTGGGCGTTCCCTCATGTTCGCCGAAGGATCGGGCGCCTGGCCGGGCGTGGGCGGGGTGCGCCACACTGACGGCCATGGCTCGGTACGTCCTGAACGACGAGGCGGTCGCCCACGTCCGTGATCTGATCGACAAGCACCAGTACGTGCTGCGGAGCGAGTGGGGCGCCGTCCAACCGGACGCCGACGCCGAGAACGGCTACCTCGACCGGCACGACTGGTCGGCGTACGGACGCTGGCACCTCGGGCTCACCGAGGGCGCCGCCGCCCAGACCAAGGCCCGGTACGCCTTCGTGGTCGGGGACTTCCGCCGAGTCCACCGCAGCGGGCTGATCGCCTGCGTCTACCGCGCGGCGGAGTGGCGGCACAAGGCCGTCGAGCTGGCTGCCCACGACCTGCTCCAGCACCTGGACGCCACCTCGGGCTGAGGCCGCCGGACCCGCCGTGCGCCGCACCTTCCGTGACCGCGTGACATCGGTGCGGCCGTCCGCGTCATGGTGGGTAGGACATACTCCGTCGGCGCCCTCCCGGCACCGGTCGGGGCGCGGGCCGTGGCGGCACGGCGGACGGAGGACTCAGCGTGTACGTGGTCGTGCTCATCGCGGTGGCGTCGGCCGCCCTGTTCGCGCTGGGCAGCTCGCTGCAGCACCGCTCGGCCGGATCGGCACCCACCTCCTCGAAGCGGGCGATGGTCACCTCGCTGCTCCGTCGGCCCAGCTGGGCGCTCGGTGCCCTGCTCTGCGCCACGGCCTTCGCTCTGCACGCCCTCGCGCTGAGCCGCGGCGACCTCACCGTCGTCCAGCCGATCATCCTCAGCGGCATCGTCTTCGCCGTCTTCGCCCGGGCCGCCATCGACCGGCGGCTGCCCTCCCGGGGCGAGCTGGGCTGGGCGGGGGTCACCTGGGCCGGGCTCGCGCTCTTCATCGCCGTCCTGCGACCGGTGGATCCTCAGCCGCCCCAGGACGACCTGGCCCTGCTCATGGTCGGATCCGGGCTCCTGGTGGTGGGCGTGCTCGGTCTGGCCGCCCGGCGCGCGACCGAGCGGCCGTTGCGTCGGGGTGTGCTGCTCGCCTCCGGGGCCGGCATCTGCTTCGGGCTGGTGGCCGGGCTGGTCAAGCTGACCACCGTCGAGGCCACGAACGGGATGGGTGCGGTCCTGACGCACTGGTCGACCTGGGTGCTGGTCGGCGTGGGGGCCATCGCGATCATCACCAACCAACGGGCCTACCAGGCGACCCGGCTGTCGGTCTCCGCCCCGGTGCTCAACATCGCCCAGCTGCTGGTCTCGCTGACCTTCGGGCTGGTGGTCTTCGGCGAGCAGCTGTTCTCCTCCCCGACCACGGTGCTGCTGGAGGTCGCCGGACTGGCCGTGATGGTGGTGGGAGTGACCCGACTCGCCTCGCGCGCGGCCGACGACGAGGACGAGCCGGCCGTACGCGTTGGCGGGGAACGGACCGCACTCCCGGCGGCCACGACTCCTGGCGCCGACGCGGCGCCGACGCCGGCCGTGGCGCCCGAGGGGCACCGGGCCGACTGATCCCCGGGGGCCCCCGGAACGGTGGCCGGTGCGCGCGCCGGGTCAGAACCAGCGGCGCAGCTCGGTGGCCAGACCGAGGTCGTCGTACGTGCCGGTCACGGCGTCGGCGATCTCCCGGACCTCCGGCGGCGCCTGTCCCATGGCCACGCCCCGGCCGGCCCAGGCCAGCATCTCGGCGTCGTTGCGCCCGTCGCCCACGGCCAGAACGTCGGCCGCCGTCACCCCCAGGTCGCGGACGACCTCGTCGAGACCGGCCGCCTTGGTCACGCCCTCGGGCGCGATGTCGAGCCAGGCGCTGTACCCGACGTAGTACTGCACGCCGTGCAGACCGAGCTGCTCGGCCAGCGCGACGAAGTCGCGGTCCGAGCGCGCCGGGTCGCGCAGGATGATCCGGGTGACCGGGCGCGAGCTGAGCTCCTCGACGTCCTCGATCGCCATCGCGCCGCTCAGGTCGCCTTCGGGGAAGTGCCCGCTCAGCCGGTAGCCGCGGCCGATCTCCTCCACCGCGATCAGGGTGTCGGGTGAGTAGGCGGCCACCTTCTCGATCACCGTCCGCGGGTCGAAGGTGATGGCGCGCACGATCCGCTCGGGCGGGAAGTCGACGACCACGGCTCCGTTGGAGCAGACGGCGGGTCCCGAGGTGAGTCCGAGCTGCTCGACCACGGGCAGCGTGCTGTGCCAGGAGCGACCGGTGGACAGCACCACCGGCACTCCGGCGTCGGCCACCGCGCGGACGGCGGCGCGGACCTCGGCGGGCAACGACCCGTCGTGGTCGAGGATGGTGCCGTCGACGTCGAGGGCGACGACCCGGGGCCGCCACCCGGTGCCGGGACGCCCGGACCGCGGCGCCCTCACAACGGCGACAGCTGCGTGCGCCCGCCGAGGAACGGCTGGAGCGCGGCGGGCAGTCGGACCGAGCCGTCGGCCTGCTGGTGGTTCTCCAGCAGCATCACGATCATCCGCGGCATCGCGCACAGGGTGCCGTTCAACGTGGCGACCGGACCGACCCCGCTGTCGTACCGGCCCCGGATGTTGAGCCGCCGGGCCTGGAACTCGGTGCAGTTGGAGGTCGAGGTGATCTCCCGGTAGCGCTCCTGGGTCGGCAGCCAGGCCTCGCAGTCGTACTTGCGGGCCGCGCTCAGACCGAGGTCACCGGCGGCCACGTCGATCACCCGGTAGGGCAGCTCGAGGGCGTCGATGAACTCCTTCTCCCACTCCAGCAGCTGCTGGTGCTCGGCCTCGGCGTCCTCGGGGGCGCAGTAGACGAACATCTCGACCTTGTCGAACCAGTGCACCCGGAAGATGCCGCGGGTGTCCTTGCCGTGCGACCCCGCCTCCCGCCGGAAGCTCGGGCTGTAGCCGACGTACCGGCGCGGCAGCGACTCCGGCGCCAGGATCTCGTCGCCGTGGTACGCCGCCAGCGGCACCTCGGCCGTGCCGACCAGGTAGAGGTCGTCCTCGCTCAGGTGGTAGACGTCCTGCGCCGCCTGGCCGAGGAAGCCGGTGCCCTCCATCGCGGACGGCTTGACCAGCGACGGCGGGATCATCAGGGTCAGGCCCTTGGCCGTGGCCGTGCTGACCGCGAGGTTGAGCAGGGCCAGCTCGAGCTCGGCGCCCTGCCCGGTGAGGAAGTAGAAGCGCGAGCCGGACACCTTGGCGCCCCGCTCGATGTCGATCGCCCCGAGCAGCTGACCGAGCTCCACGTGGTCGCGGGGGGTGAAGCCCTCGGCCGCGAAGTCGCGCTTGGTGCCCCGCTCCTCGAGCACGACGTAGTCGTCCTCGCCGCCGGTGGGCACCCCGTCGATGATCAGGTTGGGCACGGCCTTGAGCAGGTCGTCGAAGGTGGTCGACGCCTCCTTCTCCGCGGCCACCGCCTTCTTGACCTGGTCGGCCAGCTCCTTGGTCCGGGCCAGCAGACCCGGGCGGTCCTCCGGCGACGCCTTGGGGACCTGCTTGCCCAGCTCCTTCTGCTCCGACCGCAGCTGCTCGTACGCGGCGATGGACGAGCGCCGCTGGGCGTCGGCCGCCAGGACCTCGTCGACGATCGTCTCGGACTCACCGCGGGCGCGCTGCGACGCCTTGACCCGGTCCGGGTCGGTGCGCAGCACCTTCACATCGATCACGTCGGCCAGCCTAGCGAGGTCCCCGCCGGGCGCTGACCCGTTATCCCGCCCGGATCGGGGTCCCGGCTGTGACCAGCATCGCGATCGTCGCGTACGGGATCGGTGCCCGACGGTGGAAGGATCACTGCATGACCCTGTCCGATCGCCGCACCCGGCCCGCGGTGCACCGGGCGATCGGGGTCCTCCCCCTGACGTCGGGGTCGCGCCCGTGACCGCGCGCCGCAGCCGCACCTCGCTGCTGATCACCGCCTCGTTGCTGGTGGCCTTCGTCGGCTGGTCCGTCCTGCTGTTCTCCTGGCCGGCGCTGCTCGCGCTGGACGACCGCTGGGTCGCGCCGCCGCTGGACCCGATGTCCAACCAGGCACAGATCGCCGCCGCGTTCGCCCTGCTGATGTGGCCGGGGCTGCAGTACGCCGCCCTGGTGGGGCTGGCCGTCTGGGCGTACCAGCGGCGGCTGCGGGCCCTGACCTTCGCGCTGCTGCTGACCGCCGCCTTCGGCTGGGCGGCCAGCAGCCTGATCAAGTGGGCGGTGGCCCGGCCGCGGCCGCCGGAGCACCTGGACGTGATGACGGCGTGGGGCTACGCGTACCCGTCCGGTCACATGGTCGGGGTGGTCTCGTCCTGCATCGCGGTCGGGGCTGCGTTCCGGGTCAGTCGGAGCAGCCCGCGGGCCCGTCTGCTGTGGACGCTCGGCTCGACCGTCCTGATCCTGGCCGTGGCCTTCGACCGGTGGTTCCTGGGCGCCCACCACCTCGGCGACATCATCGGCGGCGCGCTGCTGGGGGCGTTCTCCGCCACCTTCGCGCTGGTCGTCTGCGGTGTCTCGGTGCCGATCCCGCACACCGCGGTGGTCGAGATCGTCCGCGAGCGCCGGCAGGCGGCGAACCCCCGGCCGTCGACGGACCAGAAGCGGTGCGCCGTCATCTACAACCCGGCCAAGGTGACCGACTGGGCGCTGTTCCGCCGGCACGTGGAGTACGAGCTGAAGACCCGCGGCTGGGCCCGGCCGCTGTGGCTGGAGACCACCGTCGACGACCCGGGGCGGGCGCAGACCGCGCAGGCCGTGGCCGAGGGCGTGGACCTGGTGATCGGGGCGGGCGGCGACGGGACCGTCCGGGTGATCTGCTCGGGTCTGTCCGGCACCGGCATCCCCTTCGGCATGATCCCGGCCGGCACCTCGAACCTGCTGGCCCGCAACCTCGGCATCCCCCGGGACGAGGCGGCTGCGCTGCGGGTCGCCTTCGACGGGGCGGACAAGGCGATCGACCTGGTCCAGGTGACCGCCGACGGCGGTCCGGAGGACCACTTCGCGGTGATGGCCGGGGTCGGCATCGACGCGGTGATCATGCAGGACACCAACCCGGACCTGAAGAAGACGGTCGGCTCGGCGGCCTACTTCGTCTCGGCGGCCAAGAACGCCAACCACCCGGCCCTGCACACCACCATCCGGGTCGACGACGGCCCGGTGCTGCGGCGCCGGGCCTCGGTGATCGTGATCGGCAACGTGGGTCTGCTGCCCAGCGGCATCCTGCTGATCCCCGACGCGCAGCCCGACGACGGTCTGCTCGACGTGCTGGTCGCGTCCCCCCGCACGGTCCGCGACTGGGTCCGGTTGGTCACCCAGGTGGTCACCCGCCGGGAACGGGGCGACGACCAGCTCGACCGCCTCACCGGGCGTCGGGTGGAGATCACCGTGGAGCCGCGCGACCAGTACCAGCTGGACGGCGACACCGCCGGCGAGTGCGCCACCCTGGTCGCCGAGATCGTTCCCGGGGCGCTGACCGTACGCGTGCCGCCGGTCGAGCCGAGGGGTCTGACGTCGGCTGCCTCCGCCGACCTCGGCGACGACCCGAGCGGGTACGACGTGGACGCCGTAGGCTCGGGCGCCGACGTCGACGAACGGGCCCGGCCCGTGCCGAGCGGTCGCTGACCTCAGGCGAGGAACGCCCGCACCCGCATCATGAGCAGCGCGGTCGCCGCCGCGTCGTACGAGGGCAGCGAGCTGTCCTCGAACAGGTGCCGGTCGCCCGGGTAGAGGAACAGCTCAGCTCCCGGAACGGCCTCGACGATGGCGCGGGCAGCGTCCACGTCACCCTCGCCGGCGAAGAACTCGTCGGCGTCCATGCCGTGGATCTGCACCGGCACCCCGTCGGGCCAGGGCCCGAAGGCCCAGTCGCCGGTGATGGGTACACACGCCTCCAGCAGGATCGCGCCGGCCGCGCCGGGCCTGGTCTGGGCGAGCCGCTGCGCGTGCATCACTCCCGAGGAGATGCCCAGGTAGACCAGGTCGGCGGGAAGCTCGGCCACCGCCTGGTCGGCCAGAGCGGCCAGGTCAGGCTTGTCGGGGCCGCCGGCGAACGCGGCGCCGGCCTCGATGGAGTCGAAGCGACGGCCCCCGTACAGGTCCGGGGTGTGCACCGTGTGACCGGCGGCCCGCAGGTCGTCGGCCAGCGCCTCGATGCCGGGCGTCAGTCCGAGGATGTGGTGGAAGATCACGATCTCAGCCATGGGCGGCACGCTACGACACCCGACTGACAAGCCGGCGCGCTCTGGCCCGGATGCGGTCGGTGAAGCGTTGCGGTGCGGCCGACGGTTGCGCGGCGAGCGGCCGCGCGGCGGGTGTTGCGCAGCGG
>JBMDXL010000222.1:0-1859 GCA_048594465.1 Microlunatus sp.
ATGACCGTCGGCGCGATCGCCAGCCTGCCCGCCTGGGCGCGTTCGATGCTCGAGCTGCCCACCCTGCCGATCACCGACCGCGTGATCAGCCGGCCCCTCACCCGGACCACCCTGGCGGGGCTGCGCTGGGCGCTCACACCCGTCTCGGCCTGAGCGTTCCCGCGCTCGGGATCCGCACCCGAAGGGGCACGTCCCACCACGAAGCCACATCCGACTCGCCCGGGCACCGTCCAGGGACCGTTTCCCACCACGAAGCCACGTCCGGTACAGCCGGGCCATCGCTGAGCACCGTTTCCCACCACGAAGCCACATCCGGCAGACCCGAGCACGTGAACTCTCACCGTTTCCCACCGCCGAGTCACCTCCGGCACAGCCGAGCCATCCCCGAGCACCGTCTCCCACCACGAAGCCACATTCGGCATGCGAGGTCGGCTCAGCGCGCCACGGTCCACCCAGCGAGCCGGTCTGACTCAGCGGGTGACAGCATCGGCCGGGTGACCGACGACCTGGACCACTTCGTCGCCGCGCAGGATGCGGGCGGCACGTACGCGCAGGCGCTGGCCGAGCTCCGGGCCGGCCGCAAGACCAGTCACTGGATGTGGTTCGTGTTCCCGCAGGTCGCCGGGCTCGGCCGCAGCGGCATGGCCCGGCGCTACGCCATCGCCGATCTGGACGAGGCGCGCGCCTACCTGAACCACCCGGTGCTCGGTCCGCGCCTGGTCACCGCGGCCGAGTCCGTGCTCACCCACCGGCAGAGCAGCGCCGAGGAGATCCTGGGCGGCATCGACGCCGTCAAGCTGTGCTCGTCGATGACCCTGTTCGCCTACGCGGACGAGAGCCAGACGGTGTTCCGGACCGTGCTGGACGCCTTCTTCGACGGTCGGGAGGACCCGGCGACCGTCGAGCGCCTCTGACGCCCGACGTCAGTCAGCCGACCGCAGCCGGCCGATCCTCAGACGTTGAAGCCGAGGGCCCGCAGCTGGTCGCGACCGTCGTCGGTGATCTTCTCCAGACCCCACGGCGGCATCCAGACCCAGTTGATCGCGAACCCGTTCACCAGACCCTCCAGGGCGGTGTTGGTCTGGTCCTCGATCACGTCGGTCAGCGGGCAGGCCGCCGAGGTCAGCGTCATGTCGATGGTGACGGTGTTGTCGTCCTCCAGGTGCAGTCCGTAGATCAGACCCAGGTCGACCACGTTGATGCCGAGCTCGGGGTCCACCACGTCCTTGAGGGCCTCCCAGAGGTCCTCCTCACTGCCGGCTCCGCTGAGCTCGGTCAGCTCGACGTCGGGCAGCTGGTCGGCCACCCGGTCCGACGGCCGGACGGTCGCCTCGGTCGCCACCTCGCCGCTGTCGGTCGGGGTCTCGGTGGTGGTCGTGTCGGTCATGCTCGTCCTTCCGTCGTCTCCTGCGCACCGGTCCGCAGGGCGGCGTCCTTGAACGCCGACCAGCCCAGCAGTGCGCACTTCACCCGTGCCGGGAAGCGAGCCACACCGACGAACGCGACGGCGTCCTCCAGCTGGTCCTCGTCCGGCTCGTACGTTCCCTTGCTCTGCATCATGGTCAGGAACTCCTCGTGCAGCGCGAGTCCCTCGGCCACCGGCTGGCCGATCACCAGATCGGTCATCACCGAGGTCGAGGCCTGCGAGATCGAACAGCCCACACCCTCGTACGACACGTCGCTGACCACCCCGTCGGCCACGTGCAGGCGCAGCGTCACCTCGTCGCCGCAGCTGGGGTTGACGTGGTGCACCTCGGCCTCGTACGGCTCGCGCAGACCGCTGTGGTGCTTGGCGCGGTAGTGATCCAGGATGATCTCCTGGTACAGGTCCTCGACCTTCATCGTCCCCCTCCGAAGAA
>JBMDXL010000223.1:0-6329 GCA_048594465.1 Microlunatus sp.
TCGGGGTGCTGACCGTCGGGCTGCTCACCGTGTTCGACCGGGCCGCGTTCCCTCGGGCCACGGTGTGGTCCGACTTCGGCAGCGGCTACGGGTTCGTCCCGCTGGTGCTGCCGGTCCTCGGATTGTGGTGGCTGTGGTCCACCCGGCCGCGCGGCGCTCACGAGACCCGGACCACCAGGTCCGCCTCGTCAGGCGGCCCGGACCACCAGGTCGGCGTAGTCCTCGTGCCGCTTGATCCAGCCGCGGATGAAGGGGCACAGCGGCTTGACCTGCAGACCCCGGGCGCGCGCGTCGTCCAGGGCGTACCGGGCCAGCCGGCTGCCCAGCCCCTGACCCTCGTACGCGTCGTCGATCTCGGTGTGGGTGAAGGCGATCACACCGCCCTCGAGCTCGTACGCCGCCAGCCCGGCCCGGCGGCCGTCCACGCTGATCTCGTACCGCTCGACCTCGGGATGGTTGCTCACCTGCACGTCGCTCACGGTGTCTCCTCAGATCGTTGACTGCTTGGTGTCGCGGGCTGATCGGCTCCGAGACCGGTCACTCGCGACGGGATCCCGCCAGCAACCGCTCGAAGGGCACCAGCTCGTCGTCGAGCTCGTTGTCGAGCTCGGCCACGGTCGGTTCGGCGGGTGTCGAGGCGACCGTCCGCGGGCGGATCAGGTCGGCCAGCTCGCCGGCGGCCCGGTCGACCCGGTCGGACAGCTGCTCGTCCGACCCCCAGTCCTCCGGCGCCGCGTACACCGCAGTGGGTACGACGACGGAACGAAGGTAGCTGAACAGCGGCCGCAGCGCATACTCCAGCGCCAGCGAGTGGCGGGCGGTGCCACCGGTAGCACCCATCAGGACGGGCTTGCGGGCCAGCAGCCCGGCCTCCAGCACGTCGAAGAACGTCTTGAACAGCCCGGAGTAGGAGCCGGAGAAGATCGGCGACACGACGATCAGCGCATCGGCCGCCGCCACCCGCTCGATCAGCTCCGCCAACCGGCCCGCGGCGAAGCCGGTGAGCAGGTGGTTGGTCAGCTCCCGGGCGTACTCGCGCAGCTCGACGGTCGCGACCGCGACCGCCTGACCCCGCTGCGCCAGGGCAGCGGTGGTGGCGGTCGAGAGCCGGTCGGCCAGCAGCCGGGTGGACGACGGCTGGCGCAGTCCGGCCGCCAGCACCACGATCCGGGTCATCGCAGGCTCCCTTCGAGTTCCGATGCGCGCCCGGTGACGGTGTCGACGACCGGGGTCGTGGTGTCCTGGTCGATCTCGGTGCTGGTCTCGGTGGCGCGCTTGGCCGCCAGCAGGGAGGCGTGCACCGGGGCGTCCGGCACGTCGGCCGGGCGGAGGGCGTCCAGCTCGCGACGCAGCACCGGGACGACCTGCTCACCGAGCAGGTCGAGCTGCTCCAGCACCGTCTTCAGCGGCAGACCGGCGTGGTCGATCAGGAACAGCTGGCGCTGGTAGTCACCGAAGTGCTCCCGGAAGGTCAGGGTCTTCTCGATCACCTCCTGCGGGCTGCCCACGGTCAGCGGGGTCTGCTCGGTGAACTCCTCCAGCGACGGGCCGTGGCCGTAGACCGGGGCGTTGTCGAAGTACGGGCGGAACTCCCGGACCGCGTCCTGGCTCCTCGGCCGGATGAAGGCCTGACCGCCGAGGCCGACGATGGCCTGGTCGGCGCGCCCGTGGCCGTAGTGCTCGTAGCGGCGGCGGTAGAGGTTGATCAGCCGCTGGAAGTGGTAGGTCGGCCAGAAGATGTGGTTGGCGAAGAAGCCGTCACCGTAGTAGGCCGCCTGCTCGGCGATCTCCGGGCTGCGGATCGAACCGTGCCAGACGAACGGAGGGACGTCGTCCAGGGGGCGCGGGGTCGCGGTGAACGACTCCAGCGGCGTGCGGAACTTCCCCTTCCAGTCGACCACGTCCTCCCGCCACAGCCGGTGCAGCAGGTGGTAGTTCTCGATGGCCAGGTCGATGCCCGTCCGGATGTCCTTACCGAACCACGGGTAGACGGGACCGGTGTTGCCGCGGCCCATCATCAGGTCGACCCGTCCGTCGGACAGGTGCTGCAGCATCGCGTAGTCCTCGGCGATCTTCACCGGGTCGTTGGTGGTGATCAGCGTCGTCGCGGTGGAGAGCACGATCCGCTCGGTCTGCGCGGCGACGTAGCCGAGCATCGTGGTGGGGGAGGAGGGCACGAAGGGCGGGTTGTGGTGCTCACCGGTGGCGAACACGTCCAGGCCCACCTCCTCGACCTTCTGGGCGATGGTCACCATCGCCTTGATCCGCTCGGCCTCGCTCGGCGTACGGCCGGTGGTCGGGTCGGTCGTGACGTCGCCGACGCTGAAGACTCCGAACTGCATGGTCACCCTCCTGGGTGGAAGATTTACAATTCAACTAACTGCACGGTACAACGGCGTGGGGCGCGAGTTATTCCGTGAGTGCCGTGAGTGCCGTGAGTGCCGTGAGTGCGACCGGGGCGGAAGGCGTCCGTGGTCGGAGAACGGACTCCGGCTGACCCGCGGGTGGGGCGGAAGGCGTCCGTGGTCGGAGAACGCACACCGGCCGACCCCTGGGTGGGGCGGAAGCCGTCCGTGGTCGGAGAACGCACACCGGCCGGAACCGGCGACCGCCAGGAGGAGCTCGACGGCTCTGCAGCACGGTCGGGTGGGTCGCGTCTATGCTCCCCTCACCGAGAGGGGGACCACCATGGTCAAGTACCGTGACAACGCGCAGCTGGATCCGTCGCAGATGGGCGGCTCGCGCGGCGGCAGCGGCGGCAAAATCGCCCTGGGCGGCGGCGCCGGGCTGATCGTCCTGGTGCTGGCTCTGTTCCTCGGCATCAACCCCGGCGACCTGATGGGCGGCACCGCCGATCCCCAGGCCCAGCCGTCGGGCACCGCGGCCGCGCCGTACGAGCAGTGCACCACGGGCGCCGACGTCTCCCGGGACCGCGAGTGCCGGTTCGTGGCCTACACGAACTCCATCCAGTCCTACTGGGCCGGCGCCTACGACGGGTACCAGAAGATCCAGGTGGTCCCGTTCACCGGGCAGGTGTCGACCGCCTGCGGCACGGCGACCTCGGCGGTCGGCCCCTTCTACTGCCCCGGGGACACCACGGTCTACCTGGACACCGGCTTCTTCGACGAGCTGACCAGCAAGCTGGGCGCGCAGGGTGGCGACGCCGCGGAGGCGTACGTGTTCGCGCACGAGTTCGGCCACCACATCCAGAACCTGACCGGGGTGATGGGCAAGGTGCAGTCCCAGGGTCAGCAGACCGGGCCCAAGTCCGGCGGCGTACGGCTGGAGCTGCAGGCCGACTGCTATGCGGGCGTCTGGATGAACCACACCACCAAGGACCCGAAGTCCCCGATCGAGGCGCTGACCCAGGACGACCTGAACCGGGCCGTCGACGCAGCGGCCGCGGTCGGTGACGACCGGATCCAGGAGCGGATGCAGGGTCAGGTCAACCCGGAGAGCTGGACCCACGGTTCGGCGGCCAACCGGCAGAAGTGGCTGCAGCAGGGCTTCGAGACCGGCGACCCGAACAGCTGCGACACGTTCGCCGCCGGTGCTCTCTGAGCCACCGGTCCGAGTTCTGACGACGGGCGCGGGGTTCAGGCTCGCGTGGTGTCCGAGCGCCGCTCGACCCAGCGGCCGACGGCCAGTACCGCGAGCCCGACCAGCGGCAGCACGAGGGCGACCCGGCTCGGCCCGGCGTACGACAGACCGGCGGCGAGCACCAGGCCGCCGAGCCAGGCGCCTAAGGCGTTGCCTATGTTGACCACCGCGTGGTTGTGGGCGGCAGCCAGCGACTGGCCTTCCCGGGCGACGTCCATCAGCCGGGTCTGCAGCGCGGGCATCAGCACCGACCCGGCGGCACCCAGGGCGAAGACGCCGACGAAGGCGCCCACCGGGGTGGTCACGAGGAAGCCGAACGCCGCCAGCACGACGGCGTTGGCGACCAGTCCCAGGTAGAGGGTGGGCAGCAGGGCCCGGTCGGCCAGCCGACCGCCGACCACCATCCCGACGGTCATCCCGACGCCGTACGTGGCCAGGACGGCGACCACGCCCAGCGCCCCGAGTCCGGCCAGCGTGGTCACCGTCGGAGCGATGTAGGAGTAGGTGGCGAACATGCCGCCGAAGCCGACCATCCCGACCGCCAGGGTGAACCACACCTGGGGCCGGGCCAGGGCGCTCAGCTCGGACCGGATGGTGGCCGGACCGTCGCCGATCCGGACCGGCGGCACCCAGGCCAGCGTCGCCACCAGGCAGAGCAGGGCGATGACCGTGACCGCGACGTAGAGCGCCTGCCAGCCCAGCGCCTGGCCGAGCCAGGTCGCCCCCGGCACGCCGGCGATGTTGGCGACGGTCAACCCGACCATCACCAGCGACACCGCCCGGGCGCGGCGGTCGGCGGGCACCAGGGCGGCCGCGACCACCGAGGCGACCCCGAAGTAGGCGCCGTGCGGCAGACCCGCGACGAAGCGGGCCACCGTCAGGCTGCCGAAGCTCGTGGCCAGGGCCGAGGTCAGGTTGCCGAGGGCGAAGACGGCCATCAGGACCATCAGCAGCTGCTTGCGGGGGAGCCGGGCGGCGACCGCGGCGATGGTCGGGGCACCGACGACCACCCCCAGGGCGTACGCGGAGATCAGGTGACCGGCCCGCGGGATGTCGACGTCGACACCGGCGGCGATCTGGGGCAGCAGTCCCATGGTGGCGAACTCGGTGGTGCCGATGGCGAACCCGCCGACGGCGAGAGCGAACAGCGCGGCGCGTGGACGGGGCGGGCTGGTCGGCTCCGCCGGGGCGGTGGCCAGGAGGGTGGTCATCTGCGGCTCTTCCCACGTGATCGGTTGCTGGGCGTCCGCGGTGACACCGGCGACAACCGCCGGCGGGGCGCCGTTGTTCCGGCTCGTACGGCGGGGCTGCTGCGACCTGGGTCACCACCGATGAGACAGTGGGGCACACGTCCGCAGAAGCGGCACCCACGGAGGGACAGGCGGGAGACGTCGTGAACCTGGAGAAGGTCATCTTCGGCTTCTTCGTGCTGCTGGCCGCCACGCTGAACTTCGGCTTCTTCATCGGCGACATCGGGGACCCGTCCCTGCACAACATCTTCGAGCTGTTCGCCGCCCTGGTGGTCAGCCTGATCGCCACCGTGCTCAAGTTCGGCGACCGGACCCAGATCGGGGCCGTGCACCTGGCCACCAGCCTGGTCGCCGACCTGCAGCTGGTGGCCGCCTTCGTGGTCTGGGTGTGGGCCAGCCAGATCAGTGCGGCCGGGATGACCTCGGAGCACATGGCCAGCGTGGTCTCGCTGTCCGGCGGCGCGCTGCTGGCCAACCTCGTCTCGGTCGTGCTGCTGGTGACCGAGACCGTCACGTTCCACCGCGGCTGAGCCCGACCGTGGTCGCCCCGGTCGTGCCCCAGGCGCCGCGCGAGCGGGCGGGGGACCGGCCGTGAACCCGCTGCTGGTCTTCTGGGAGCACCTCTTCGGTCCGCGCCGGCGGGGGGACCAGGCGGTGTCCCGGGCGCACCTGGAGTTCGCCGACCAGGCCACCGCCACCATCTTCTTGATCATGCGGCGGATGCGGACCCCGCTGATCGTGCTGATCGTCATCTTCTCCGTCAGCGTGGTCGGGCTGGCCCTGATCCCGGGCGTGGACCCCGAGGGTCGGACGGCCCGGATGACGCTGTTCGACGCCTTCTACTTCATGAGCTACACCGCCACCACGATCGGCTTCGGTGAGCTGCCCTGGCCGTTCACGATCGCCCAGCGGCTGTGGGTCACCTTCTCCATCTACCTGTCGGTGGTCGGCTGGGCGTACGCCATCGGGTCGTTGCTCACCCTGCTGCAGGACCGGGCCTTCCAGCACGCGGTGGCCCTGCAGCGGTTCACCAGCAAGGTGACCCGGCTGCGCGAGCCGTTCCTGCTGCTGGCCGGTTACGGCCGGGCCGGTGAGCTGCTGGTGAAGTCCTTCGACGCGCTGGGTCAGCAGGTGGTGGTGATCGACGAGTCGGGTCAGCGGATCGACTCGCTGGAGCTGGAGTCCTACCACGCCGACATCCCCGGCCTGGCCGCCGACGCCGCCAACCCCCACCACCTGAGGATCGCCGGGCTGGGGCACCCGCACTGCGCGGGGGTGCTGGCGATGACCAACGACGACCGGACCAACCTGTCGATCGTGATGGCCGCCGCGCTGCTGCGGCCCGAGCTGCCGGTGGTGGCGCGGACCATCTCCCGGTCGGTCGAGGAGCGGATGACGGCTTTCGGCACCCCGTCGGTGGTGAACCCGTTCGACCGGTTCGGCGACCACCTGCGGCTGGCCCTGAACGCGCCGTCGTCG
>JBMDXL010000224.1:0-1751 GCA_048594465.1 Microlunatus sp.
GACGACGACGCGGCCCGCGCGGCCCTGGACACGGTCCAGCTGGCTCACCTCGCCGGGGATCTCGACCGCGAGCAGGACTGGTCACGCTGGCTCTCCCCCGGCGAGCAGCAGCGCCTGTCGTTCGGTCGGATCCTGCTCCGCAAGCCGGCCCTGATCTTCCTGGACGAGTCGACCTCGGCCATGGACGAGGGCATGGAGCACGCCATGTACGCCCACGTGCGGGAGGTGCTGCCCGACAGCACCATCGTCAGCGTCGGCCACCGCAGCAGCCTGGAACGGCTGCACGCCGACGAGCTGACCCTGCTGGGTGACGGTCGCTGGGAGTCGAAGAGCCTGGACGACCAGCGCAGCTGAACCGTCGTGGTCGCCGCCCGCCCGACCGATCAGTCGGGCGAGTCGCCCCGCAACCGCTCCAGGCGGTGACGGAGCAGCGCTGCCCGGTGGGCGTTCTGGTGCAGGCCTGCGTACCGCTCGCCGAAGACCCAGAGCAGAGCGTCATCGAGGCGACGGACCGCCCCCGGCGGGTGCCGGTAGTCCATCTGGGCCGCGATGGTCTCCTCGTCGGCCTGGCGCAGCACGTCGCCCCGCTCGTCCAGGGAGGTGACCCCCAGCTCCAGCAGCAGACCGGCGATCCAGCTGTAGTGGTCGGTCCGCGACCAGCCGGCCTCGGAGTACTGCCCGGCCAGGTAGGCGGCCAGCTCCCGGGGGTCCAGGCGGGGGTCATCGTCCCCGGCGGCCGGCGCGGGGGTCGGGGTCGCTCCGCGCAGCCGCTCCCGGATCTCGGCGAACTCCCGGTCGGCCAGCTCGAGCAGCCCGGCGGCCAGGGTGAACCGGCGGTCGAAGTCGCCGACGTGCTCCGCCGGGACCGTGCCCTTGTAGCGGATGTCGTGCTCGAACTCCGCCCACGCGTGCTGGAGCACGGTCCGCACCTGGACCTGGGCCCGGCGCCCGCGCAGCCGCGACAGCGCGGGATCGCCCACCCGGGCCGGGTCGAGGCTGATCATCAGGTGCCGGCTGGCGTAGCCGAAGCGGCCCTGGTTGGCCGTCTCCAGACCCCAGTCCCGGTCGTCGTGGACGATCACCTGCTCGGCCAGCACGTCGGCCACCGCGTCCACGTCGTCGCGGACGTAGGTGATCACCCGGACGCCCAGCAGGTCGGTGATCTCGGTGAGCGGGTCGTCGTAGAGCGGGACACCGCCTCGGGTCCGGGCCGCCTTCTCGGCGAACGACGGGATCGACTTCGTCCGCCCGGTCACCGAGAGGTAGTTGATCCCGGCCTCGTCGAGCAGGGCCTGGACCAGGGCGACGGCCTGCTGCCCGGCCAGCGTCAGCTCGGCGTGCTGCGCGGCGTACTCCTGCACGGCAGCGCGGACCGGGTCGACGCGACGGGGTGCCGGTTCGGCCCCGAGCGACGGGGTGACGATGACCCCGGTCTCGGCGTCGCCGTAGTGGGTGACCTGATCGGGGCGGTGCTCCACGAAGTGAGCCAGGTACGCGCAGAGCACGGCGTCGACCTGGTCCTCGACCCGTCGCAGCTCGGTCTTGCGGGTGGCGTTCTCGACCTGCGCCCGCAACCCCGCCCAGGTCTCGTCGGTGGTGACGACCCCCTCCACGTACGACATCAAGGTGAGCAGCTCCGCGCGCAGCAGGTCCACTCCGCGGCCCGGCTTCGCCTTGTAGCGCAGGATCTTGGGCAGCCCGAACAGCACCACGGTCGCCGGGTGCGGATAGACCTCGATGGCCCGTCGGCG
>JBMDXL010000225.1:0-2698 GCA_048594465.1 Microlunatus sp.
CGTCGTCGTCGCTGCAGGGTGCGGGCTACACCAAGCGCTCCGAGCTGCTCCTCACCGACGCCTACCTGACCACGTCCTGATCATGGTCCGCTATCTCCTGCGCCGGCTCCCGTCGGTCTTCGGGGTGCTGTTCGCCGCGTCGGTGCTGATCTTCGCGGTGCTCCGCCTGGTCCCGGGCGACCCGGCCAGCACCCTGGCCGGTCCCGAGGCCAGTCCGGAGACCGTGGCGGCGATCCGCCACGATCTCGGGCTGGACCAGCCGGTCCTCACCCAGTACGTCACCTGGCTCGGCCACGTGCTCACGTTCGACCTGGGCAGGTCCTACCTGATCGGCGGGCAGATCAGTGATCTGGTCACCGCGGGCCTGGCCAACACGCTGTGGCTCACCGGTGCCGCGCTGCTGCTCGCGGTGACGGGCAGCCTGGTCACAGCCCTGCTGTGGGTCGGCGTGCCGTCCCGGCTGCTCGACGCCACGCTGACCGGGTTCAACACCGTGGCGCTGGCCCTGCCGACCTTCGTCACGGGGGTGATCCTGGTCCTGGTCTTCGGTCTGCTGCTGCCCGTCCTGCCGACCGGTGGCGTGCCACCGCGGGGGTTCCTGGCCGACCCCGACATCGCGGTGCAGTACCTGATCCTGCCCGCGGTCTGCCTGGCGCTGCCGGCCTCGGCCGGTCTGACCCGGTTCCTCGCCGAGAGCCTGCGCACCGAGCTCGGGTCCCCGTACGTGACCACGGCCCGGGCCGCCGGCGTCGGTCCGCGCCGGTTGCTGGTGGCCCACGCGCTGCCGGCCGCCCTGCCCACCTACCTGACCGCCCTGGGGTTGCAGGCCGGATCGCTGCTCGGCGGGGCGGTGCTGGTCGAGGCGGTGTTCAGCTGGCCCGGACTGGGCCAGCTCGCGGCCCAGGCCATCGACCGACGGGACTACCCGGTGGTGCAGATCCTGCTGCTCCTGTCGGTGGTCGTCTTCGTGATCATCCAGCTCGGCACCGACCTGGTGCACGCCTACCTGGACCCGCGGGTCCGGATCGGAGGACTGACGTGAGCGTCGACGTCCGTGAGCCGCTCACCGCCGAGCCCGTGGCGGCGCTGGTGGTGGCCTCCGACCCGACCGCGGCGCCGGTGGCGGGGCGCCGCCGGGCCGGGCTGCTGCGCGGCCGAGGGCTGGTCGGGGTCCTCCTGCTCGGTCTGCTGGTGCTGGCCGGGGTCCTGGCCCCGCTGCTGGCGCCGTACCCGCCGAACGAGCAGATCGCCGGAGCCAACCTGCTGCCACCCAGCGCGACGCACCTGCTCGGCACCGACCACGTCAACCGGGACGTGTTCTCCCGCACCCTCTACGGCATCCGCACCGACCTGGTGATCGTCTTCGTCGCGGTGCCGATCGGGGCCCTGCTCGGCACCCTCGCCGCCCTGCTCGGGACCGTGGTCGGGTTCGTGGATGTCCTGCTGCAGCGGGCGTTCGACGTGCTGCTGGCCTTCCCGACCCTCATCTTCGCGATCGGGCTGACCGCGGTGATCGGCCCGGGGGCGGTCACCGTGATCATCGTCATCGCGGTGCTGGAGACGCCGATCTTCGCGCGGTTGCTGCGCAGCTCGATCCTGAAGGTCCGTGCCCTGCCGTACGTGGAGACGTCCGAGGCCATCGGTGCCGGTCGACCGTGGGTGCTGCGCCGCCACGTGCTGCCCAACGCCGCCGAGCCGCTCGGCGTGCAGCTCGCGCTGTCGCTGTCGCTGGCCGTCTTCGTCGAGTCCGCCATGAGCTTCCTCGGCATCGGGGTCCGCCCGCCCCAGCCGTCACTGGGGTCGCTGATCGCCGACGGCATCGACTACACCGAGAACAACCTCGGTTTCGTCGTCGGACCGCTGATCGTGGTGGTGATCGTGGTCCTGGCCCTGCAGCTGATCGCCCAGGGACTCGGCGCCGCGCGGCGGGTGACCCGATGAGCGTCCCGCAGGACCGCACCGACCCGTACGCGGGCTTCCCCGGTCGGATCGGTCGGACCCTCTCGGAGTCGGTGCCGGCCTGGCCCGACGAGCCGGCGGCACCGACCGGGAGCCCCAACGTGGTGGTGTTCCTGGTCGACGACCTCGGCGTCGCCGACATCGGCCCGTACGGCAGCGAGATCGCCACGCCGCACCTGGACCGGTTGGCCCGGGACGGGGTCACCTTCACCGGCTACCACACCACCCCGCTCTGCTCGCCGAGCCGGGCGGCGCTGCTCACCGGACTCAACCCGCACAAGGCCGGGTTCGCCTTCCCGGCCAACTCCGATCCGGGCTACCCCGCGTACGCGTTCGCCCTGCCGGACAACGCCCCGACCCTGGCCGAGACGCTCCGTGACCACGGCTACGCGACCTTCGCCCTGGGCAAGTGGCACCTGGCCGGCGACCGGCTCCAGCACGACGGCGCGGACAAGGGCTCCTGGCCCTGCCAGCGGGGCTTCGACCGGTACTTCGGCAGCCTGGAGGGCTTCACCTCGCTGCACGCGCCCCACCGGTTGGTCTGGGACAACTCGCCCTACCCCGTGCAGGACTACCCCGACGGGTACTACCTGACCGACGACCTGACGGACCGGGCGCTGGAGATGATCACCACGCTGCGCGCGTCGGACCCGGTCAAGCCGTTCCTGCTGTACCTGGCGCATGCGGCCGTGCACGGACCGGTCCAGGCCAAGGAGTCCGACCTGGCCGACTACGCCGG
>JBMDXL010000226.1:0-5006 GCA_048594465.1 Microlunatus sp.
CCCTCGCGGGAGTCCGAGCCGACCAGCAGCACCGTGGTGCCGGGCTGGTTGCCGGGGCGGTCGCCGGCGGGGACGTCGTCGACCCGCTCGATCCGGCTCCAGGCGTACACGGGGACCGCGATCAGCCAGACCAGCAGGGCCGCGAGCAGGGCGGCCAGCACGGCCAGGACCCGGCGGACGGGGCGCCTGCGCTTCGGTGGCTTCGCCCGACCGTCGCGGCCGGGCGGGGGACCGCCCGGGGGGCCCTGGGGTGGCGGAGCCGGCTGCGGGCGCACGGCCTGTGGTCCACGTCCCTGGGGTGGCGGACCGTACGCCTGCGTCGGCGGACCGTAGGCCTGGGTGGGCGGACCGGACTGGTCGTACGCCCGCGGTGGGGGTCCGTAGGGCTGGTGCGCGGAGGGGCCGGAGGTGGGACGAGGCGCCTGACCCGGCGCCGGTGGACGCCCGGCGGCGAGCGCGTCGGGGGGCAGCACCTGGGTCGGTTCGGGCTCCGAACGGCGCCGGTCGTCGCGCCCGTACAACCAGTCCAGGTCGTCGTCGCCACTGCCAGCCATGCCTGCGAGCGTACCTGCAGGCGATGCCGCCGGACCCGGCGTGGCGCGCCCGGGAGGTCCGCTCGCGGCGCTCATACTGGCGTGTGTTCCTCGCTGGACGCACGTTCCCGATCGACGAAAGGCTTCTCGTGCCCGACTCCGACGTGGACGGTCCCGCTTCGTCGCAGCCGTCCTCCTCGACCTCGGCAGGAGCGTCGACGGCCTCGTCGCCGCAGCTGGCGCCGTCGCTGCGGACCCCGCAGCAGCGCAGCGAGCGCGTCAAGCTGCGCCGCGCCCTGGGGTTCCTCGGCATGACCCTGGTGATGCCCGGTTCGGCCCAGGTGGCCGCCGGCAACAAGCGGATCGGTCGGATCGCCCTGCGCACCTGGGTCGCGCTCTGGGTGCTGCTGGCCGTGCTCGGTCTGGGCGCGCTGGTCTGGCGCTCCGCGGTGGTGGGGCTGTTCACCAACGCCGGCGTCCTGGTCGTGCTGCAGGTCCTGCTGGTGGCGCTCGGCATCGGCTGGGGGCTGCTGTTCATCGACGCCTGGCGGCTGGCCCGGCCACCCGAGCTCGCCCGCCGGCACCGCCTCGGTTTCGCCGCCGTGAGCGGGGTGCTGGTGCTGGCCGTGGTCGGCGGTCTGGTCGCGTCGGCCTCGATCGTGTCCTCCCAGCGCAGTCTGATGACCTCGGTGTTCGCCGGCGGCGGTGAGACCAAGGCCCAGGCGGGGCGCTACAACATCCTGCTGCTCGGCGGTGACGCCGGCAAGGGTCGCACGGGTCTGCGCCCGGACAGCCTGACCGTGGCCAGCATCGACGCCGAGACCGGCCGTACGGTGCTGATCAGCCTGCCGCGCAACATGGAGGACGTGCCGTTCCCGGAGAGCTCGCCGATGCACAAGAAGTTCCCCAAGGGCTACGGCTGCAAGGACCACTCGTGCATGCTGAACGCCGTCTACACGTACGCGAGCACGCATCCCGGCATCTACCCCGACAGCGTCAAGGACCCCGGCGTGCAGGCCACCAAGGAAGCCGTCGAGGGCGCCATCGGCCTGAAGATCAACTACTACGCCATGGTGGACATGAAGGGCTTCGAGGCCCTGGTCGACGCCGTCGGCGGGATCCGGATCGACGTCAACCGACGGATCCCCATCGGGGGCGGTCACGCCAAGCTCTACGGCTACGTGGAGAAGGGCAAGAACCAGCTGCTTGACGGCCGGTCGGCGCTGTGGTTCGCGCGGTCCCGGTCGGACTCCTCCGACTACGACCGGATGGCCCGGCAGAAGTGCGTGATGACGGCGATGCTCAAGCAGCTCGACCCGGTCACCGTGCTGACGAACTTCAACCAGATCGCCTCGGCCGGCAAGGAGATCGTGGAGACCGACATCCCGCCGCGCAAGATCGACACCCTGATGGAGCTGGCCCTCAAGGCCAAGGAGAAGCCGATCTCCAGCGTGGCCTTCGTGCCGCCGGTGATCTACCCGGGCAGCCCCGACTTCGGCAAGATGCACCAGATGGTGGCGACCAAGATCGCCAAGGCCGAGGCCAAGGACGATCCGGAGCCGGCGCCGACGGCCACCGAGCAGCCGACCACGGTGCCGGCCGGTCAGAGCGGCGCGTCCGCCTCGCCGAGCCCGTCGGCCAGCAAGAAGCCCAAGAAGGCGGCCGCCACCCAGAAGCCGGGTCAGCAGACGGAGGACCTCGGGTCGGTCTGCGCCGCGAGCTGAGTGCCGTACCGGTGACGGAACGACACAATGGGCCCATGGCTGCTGCTCACCGGTCCCGGTCCGACGATCCGGGACCAGGTCCTGTCGACGCGGGATCAGGTCCTGCCGACGCAGAACCGGGGTCCACGGGAGGAACCTGGCCAGGGGTGAGCGTGGTGATGCCGATCCTCAACGAGGAGCAGCACCTGCGCGCGGCGGTGGCCGGAGTGCTCGACCAGGACTACCCCGGTGAGCTCGAGCTGATCATGGCCGTCGGGCCGTGCACCGACCGGACCCACGAGATCGCCGAGGACCTGGCCGCCGCCGACCCGCGGCTGACCGTGGTCGACAACCCCGCCGGGCGGACGCCGCACGCGCTCAACCTGGCCATCGCCACCGCCCGGCACGACATCCTGGTCCGGGTCGACGGCCACGGTGAGCTGGGCGCGCGCTACATCGCCCGGGCGGTGGAGCTGCTGGCGGAGACCGGCGCCGCCAACGTCGGTGGGGTGATGGAGGCCCGAGGGCGCACCCCGTTCGAGCAGGCCGTGGCCTTCGTCTACACCAGCCGCTACGGTCTGGGCGGCGCCGCGTTCCACCAGGGCGACGTGCCCGCCGGACCGGCCGACACGGTGTTCCTCGGGGTCTTCGACAAGGCCGAGCTGAAGGCCGTCGGTGGCTTCGACGAGACCATGTTCCGGGCCCAGGACTGGGAGCTGAACTACCGGCTCCGCCAGTCCGGTCGGCTCGTCTGGTTCTCCCCGGAGCTGCGCGTCACCTATCGGCCCCGCTCGACGCTCAAGGCCCTGGTCAAGCAGATGTACGACACCGGCAAGTGGCGTCGTGAGGTCGTCCGCCGGCACCCTGACACCGCGTCGGTCCGCTACCTCGCCCCGCCGCTGGCCGTGGCGGCCATCGGGGTGGGCACGGTCGCGGCTCTGGTCGGCCGGGCCTCGGGGTCGCGCTTCCTCCAGCTCGGTGCCCTGGCCCCGGCCGGCTACGGCGCCTTCGTGGCGTACGCGACGTCGACGGCACCGGCCACGCTGCCGGCCGAGGCCCGCCGGTGGCTCCCGGCCGTGATCGCGGCCACCCACCTGGCCTGGGGGAGCGGCTTCCTGGTCGGTCGCCGCTGACCGGACGGCGGCTCGGTCATGTCCGCACTGTCTGCGGGCTGGGGTCGTGTGCTGGCCGCGCCGTCTGCTGTCTGAGGTCGTCGGCCCCGCGGCGCTGGCTGGTGGAGCGTTGGTGTCGGGGTCGGATCTGGGTCGGGTCGGCCCCGGCTTGAACTGTCCGTCAATCGACGGCTTTCGTGGCGTGGTGGAGAGGCCCTGGCTTGAACTTTCCGTCAATCGACGGGTTTCGTGGCGAGGTGGGCGGCCCTGGCTGGAACTTTCCGTTGGTCGGCGGATTCCGTGGCTTCACGTCCGCTACCGGAGTGAACATGTCGTCGAATGACGGAAGTTTCCCTCGCCCATGACGGTCCGACGGCGTCCGGTCGCTGAGCGCCGACCTCTCCGGCCACGCCGTCGGACAACACCCGCGTGAGACCCGCCAACACCCGCGTCGGGACGGCCAACACCGACGCTGAAACGGACGACACGTCAGCTCAGCGGTGGACACCGGGACGCCCCACGAGCGTCCACGACGCTCGACGCTGATGGCATGACCGAGCACACGACTCCGCTGAACACCCGCACGCCTTTCACCCGGAAGCAGGCTCTCCGGTCGGGCTTCGCCGACAACGACCTGGCCGGCCACCGCTTCCGGCGGATCTTTCACGGCATCTACGTCGCTGCCGACGTCGAGCTCACCCTCGCCGTCCGGACGCGAGCGGCGCTGCTCGTGGCGCCTCGTGGCTCCCGCGCCAGCCACCACACGGCCGTCCTGCTCTGGGGCGGATGGGCTCCGACCACAGCGGACATCCACATCAGCTCACCGGTCCGGTCGACCCGATCCGAGCGGCGCGGTGTCGTGGCCCACGTGACGGATCCGACCGCCGAGCCACGGCGACGCCATGGTCTGAGCGTCAGCTCACCGGAACGAGCCTTCCTGGAGCTGGCGTCGACGCGCCCGAGCATCGTCGATCTGGTGGTCGTCGGCGACTCGCTGGTGGCCGCCGGCGCTGTGGCGCCCCCGGATCTCATCGCGGCCGCGGACCGATGGAGCGGTCGCTGGTGCCGTCTTGCGCGCCGGGCCGCCCGCCTGGTCCGTACCGGGGTCAACTCGCCCATGGAGTCCCGGGTCCGGATGCTGATCGTGCTGGCTGGGCTGCCCGAGCCCGCGACCAACCACATCCTCCGCTACGCCGACGGTGGATGGCGCCGGCGCCTGGACCTGAGCTATCTCGTCGAGCGGATCGTGATCGAGTACGACGGGCGGCACCACCTGACCACATCACAACGTCGCGCGGACCTACTCCGACGCGAGGAGCTCGAGCGGGAGGGCTGGCTGTTCGTCGTGCTGGTGAGCGAAGACGTGTACGACGAGCCGGCGGCCACGGTCGAGCGCGTACTGACCGCGCTCGTCGACCGTGGACGCCATCTCAGGTCCCGCCGCTTCTCGCCGGAGTGGAGCCGGTGCCATCCCGGTTCGGCGATGGCGGCCTGATGGCCCCCCGGGTGCCGAAGAAGCCGTCGAGTGACGGAATGTTCGGCTCCGGGGGCGGTGGGGTGCCGTGGAAGTCGTCGAGTGACGGAATGTTCGGCTCCGGGGGCGGTGGGGTGCCGTGGAAGTCGTCGAGTGACGGAATGTTCGGCTCCGGGGGCGGTGG
>JBMDXL010000227.1:0-3601 GCA_048594465.1 Microlunatus sp.
CGAGGTCGTCGCGAGGGGCGGCGGCGAGGTCCGGGAGCCGGAGCACGTAGCGGGCCAGGATCAGCCCGCCGATCTGGGCGGCGTCCAGGTCGGCCCGCAGCCCGGCGTCGGGGACGTCGAGACTCGCGGCCACCTTGTCCAGCAGCTCTCGCCGCAGGAAGCCCGCCAGCACGGGGGTGGCGTGCGGACTGCTGAGCCCGGTGCGCAGCATGACCAGGGCCCGTGGCCCGACGGTGGCCGAGTCCCACACCTCCAGCACGTACGCCACCAGGCGCTCACCGGTGTGCTCCCGCGGTCCGGCGAGCATCTCCGGGACGGCCAGGTCCGGGCGCAGCGGGGCACCGATGGAGGCGGTGAAGAGGTCGGCCTTGGTCCCGAAGTGGTGGTGCAGCAGGGCCGGGTCGACACCGGCCCTGGCCGCGATCCCGCGGGTGGTGGAGGAGTCGTAGCCGAGCTCGCCGAACTCGTCGACGGCCGCGGCGAGGATGCGCTCCCGGGCGTTCGACTCGCCCTTGCGCGGGCGACCCCGCCGACGGCGTACGGACTCCTCCGGTGCGGTGCTCGCCGGGTCGCTCACCCGGTCAGCCTAGGGCGCGCGCAGCCGTCGTCCGGTGCGCCGGTGCCAGACCGGGAGACACCGAGCTGGGCACGACGAACCGGGTCCAGGTCGCGCGGCTGGTGACCGCCGGATCCTGATCGGGCGCCCTGGGGAGCGTGTGATCCGCGACCCGCGCACCGGCTCGGCGTCCCGCGCGCCTGGGTAGCGTGGCGATCATGGACTACCCGCACAGCCGTCGTGGCGACGTCGTCGAGACCCTGCACGGCCGGCAGATCGCCGATCCGTACCGCTGGTTGGAGGATCCCGACGCGCCGGAGGTGGTCGACTGGGTCCAGCGGCAGAACGAGGTCACCGAGGACTACCTGACCACGTTGCCGGAACGGGCGTGGTTCGCCGACACCATGACGGCCGTGCTGCACCGGCCCCGGGCCGGGGTGCCGTTCTGCCGAGGCGGCCGCTACGTCGTGGCCCGCAACGACGGCCACACCGACCAGGACATCTGGTACGTCGCCGACTCGCTGGCCGAGCTGCGCTCCGGGGGCCGGGTCCTGGTCGACCCGAACCGGCTGTCGGACGACGGACGGGCCGCGCTGCAGAGTCTCACCGTCTCCGACGACGGCCGGTACGCCGCGATCGGGGTGAGCGCGTCCGGCAGCGACTGGCAGACCTTCCGGCTGCAGGACCTGGCCACGGGCGCCGAGGTGGCCGACGCCGCGATCACCACCAAGTTCAGCGCCGCCGAGTGGCTGCCGGACGGTCACTCGTTCACGTACCTGGACTTCGGCCACGGTGGTGACGACGGCACCGGCACCGCCGCGCTGACCGGCGGTCGGCTGCGGATCCACCGGCTCGGGGAACCGGCCGAGGACGACCGGCTGGTGCTGGCGTTCCCCGAGAACGACCAGATCTTCGCGTACCCGCAGGTGATCGGGCACGGTCGCTTCGTCGCCGTGACGATCAGCGAGGGCACCGACTCGCGCAACCGGCTCTGGCTCTACCCGATCGGCGACGTCGACGGCCGGTCCGAGCTGGGCGAGCCGATCAAGATCATCGACGAGGCCCGGGCGGAGATGCTCCCGGTCGCGGTGGTGGACGACCGGCTCTACCTGCAGACCGACCTCGACGCTCCACGCGGGCGGGTGGTGTGGACCGACGTGACCGCGCCGGCCCCGGGAGAGCTGCCCGACCTGCGCGAGGTGCACCGGCCGGGAGCAGACACCCTGGTGGCGGTGGAGGCCGTCGCCGACGGGATGGCGGTGGCCACTCTGGCCGACGTGAGCCCGGTGGTGCAGCTGATCGGCTGGGACGGTGCCGTACGCCGTCGGCTGGACCTGCCCGGTGGCTCCCTGGTCGGTCTGGTCGGGCAGTTGGATGATCATGAGCTGTTCGTCGGGCTCTCGTCGGTGACGTCGCCGACGTCGGCGTACCGGGTCGACACCCGCGACGGCCGGGTGGAGGCGTTGCCCGACCTGGTGCCGACGGCCACGGTCGAGGTGCCGCAGCCGGTGATCACGGTCGAGCGCCGACGGGCCACCGGAGAGGACGGCACCGAGGTGCCTTACTTCCTGATCACGCCGGAGGGCTGGTCCGGGGCGGGGCCCACGCTGCTGTGGGGGTACGGCGGTTTCAAGATCAGCATCTTCGCCGACTACCGCCCCGGGTGGACCGGTTGGCTGGCCGCCGGCGGAGCCCTGGTGATCGCCAACCTGCGCGGCGGGGGAGAGTTCGGCACCGACTGGTACGACGCCGGGCGACGGGAGGACAAGCAGAACGTGTTCGACGACGCCGTCGCCGTGGCCGAGCACCTGATCGCCACCGGGGTGACCACCAGCGACCAGCTCGCCGTGCACGGCCGCAGCAACGGCGGTCTGCTGGTCGGGGCGTTGATCACCCAGCGTCCGGACCTGTTCGCTGCGGCGGTGCCGGGCGTGGGGGTGCTGGATCTGCTGCGCTTCCACCTGTTCACCGTCGGCGCGGCCTGGAAGTCCGACTACGGCGACCCCGACGACGCGGACGACTTCGCGACCGCGCTCGCGTACTCGCCGTTGCACCGGGTCACCCGGGGCACCAGCTACCCGGCCACGCTGGTGCTGACCGGTGACCACGACGACCGGGTGGTGCCGCTGCACAGCCACAAGTTCCTGGCCGCGCTCCAGTGGGCCCAGGCCGGCGAGGCCCCCGTGCTCTCCCGGATCGAGACCGCCACCGGTCACGGGGCCGGCAAGCCGACCACGCTGGTGGCCGCGGAGTGGGCCGATCTGCTCGCGTTCTGCGCCCACCACACCGGTCTGGTGCCCCCGGGCTGACCGTCGTGGGGTGCCCGTGTCGACCCGGCGGACTAGGCGGCGGGCTGCATGCTCAGCAGCTCCCAGACGTGGCCGTCGGGGTCGGCGAAGCTGTGCCCGTACATCGGGCCGTCGCACATCCGGTCCAGCCAGGGCGTGCCGCCGTGGGCGAGGGCCCGGGCGACCAGGTCGTCGACCTCGGCCCGGCTGGCGGCGGACAGGCAGGTGATCGCCGCCGTGCCGTCCCGTGGATCCGCGACCGGGCCGGCGGTGAAGTCGGCGAACCGCTCCCGGGTCAGCAGCATCACCACGATGCTGTCGGAGACCGTCAGGCAGCTGCACTCGGTCGAGGAGTAGTCGGGGTTCAAGGTGAAGCCCAGTCCGGTGTAGAAGGCGGTCGCCCGACGCAGGTCGGCGACGGCCAGGTTCAGGAAGATCATGCGCGGCACCGTGGGCTCCTGCGGTCGGGGTTCGTCAGGTCGGTGGACTCGCCGGAGCCGCCGAACTCATCGGGCCCGATGGCCTGACATCGTCGGCGGTGACGAGTAGTTTCGGGCCCATGACGCTGGCACCACCCTCGGTCGACGACACGTTCCTGACGATGGTCGAGCCGCTGCGGGGCGAGCTGACCGCTCACTGCTACCGGATGCTCGGCTCGGTCCACGACGCCGAGGACCTGGTGCAGGAGACGTATCTGCGCGCCTGGAAGGCCTACCACAACTTCGAGAACCGCTCCTCGGTGCGCACCTGGATGTAT